>CAYNMW010000137.1:0-11326 GCA_964398295.1 uncultured Saprospiraceae bacterium
TTTAGTTTATCAAATAGCATTGCAGTTAACCGATCAGCTGATGGCGATTGTCAGGTAAATGGTGGAGAATTAATAGGTGGCCCATTCGACTACTGTGTAGGTGATGGAGTTCCAGACAATATTCCAATGGGTGCGATCACCTTAGCAAATAATAATGGGAACAATACTGCCTGGGTTGTAACGGATCAACAAGGGAATATACTTGGCTTACCGCCAATTCCTTCTGTCGTTAATTTTGACATTGCTGGAGTGGGAGTTTGCTTAGTTTGGCATTTAAGTTATGAAGCAGGTCTAACCGGTTTAGAAGCTGATTTGAATATTGGTGACTTCGATGGATGCTTTGATTTGTCAAATCCTGTCTATGTATTCCGTAGTGATTCAGGAGCTGCCTGTGATCCAAGTTGTGGTGTTTTTGGTGGAGTCTTGAGCGGAGGCCCATTTGAATTCTGCGTTGGTGACGGTGAAGCAGATAATATTCCTTTAGGGTCAATTGCGCTTAGCAACGACTTTGGTCCCAATAATCAATGGATTGTAACCGATGACTTAGGAAATATTCTAGGCCTTCCGCCAATGCCATCAGTTGTGGACTTTGATACAGCCGGTGTTGGTGTTTGTTTGGTTTGGAATCTAAATTTTGTAACTGGTTTACAAGGTTTGACAGTTGGTCAGAATATTGGTGATTTCCAAGGTTGTTATAGCCTTTCTAATCCAATTTCTGTAATCAGAACGAGTTGTGGTGATGATTGTGCGTTTTCACTTGATATACCCGATAATCCTATTGCAACTGGTTTGTATTCTGTCTTTGATCACATCACTTCATCTGGAGCGGTTTCTGGTGGGGATGTAGAATTTACAGCCAATTCATTTATAGAATTACAAATTGGTTTTGAGGTAGAAGAAGGATTTATGTTTCATGCTTTCATAGAAGGATGCGACGACGTTAATGGTGGCAATGTGAAAGAAGCTACTCAACGTTAATCTTATAGAAAATTGATTTTTTTATGATAGAGTCTATCCAGTTTTACTGGGTAGGCTTTTTTATATTGCCCATGGATCATACGATCCAAAGTTCCATAGATGACCTTCAGGATCAAAAACACTATAAGACTGGCCTCCATATTCCTCCGTTCTAAATTCAAGTGCAATCTCAGCTCCGGCCTTTTTTGCAGTTTGGTAATGGTCTTCCATTTCACTATCAGGGAGAATGATATATGGGCTCTGTGTATTGATTTTATCTAAATCTCGTGGTATTGATATCAACTTACCATAAGGCCTATCTGACTGCGAGCTGACCATAATCATAGCTCCGTTTAAGGTTAGTTGAGCATGTGCAATGCCGCCATTATCGTCTTCATAAACGACTTTTTTTTCAAAGCCAAAGGCGTGACACAGCCAATCAATTGCAGCTGCTGCATTTTTGTATGTAAGGGTAGGAATGATGGAAGTGTTACTTGGCATATGTTGTATAGTTTAAAGTGTTATTGACTCTAGTGTTGATAGTTCTTCTTCCAAATTATCAGCCAGTTTGGTATACCAGTCAAGATGTGGAGAAAATATTGAACAGTCGTGACATTGTGTTTCTTTCCATTGTTTTTTACAAGATGGGCATTCCCCGCCAGTATCAAAAGTATTCCATTTGTGACCACATGAGCAGTGCCAACAAGACTTTGGCAATGGTTCCCATTTGCATTTTGGACAGCATATCAAGTCAACTGATTCCACTGATTCATATTTTAGAAGATACAGAATTTCACAAAGTAATAAAATTATTGTCCGAATCTGGCCAATCTCACCAATTTTAATTTGGCAAGATCTTATAAAATATCAGCTACATTTTTATCTAAAACCCTTCAAATCAAGTACATTATATATGCCATTTTGAGTTAATGTCATTCATTAAATTCGTATATTTGCCTACTTCAATTAAGAAAAAATCCACTCTTATATATGGCAGATAATCAGAAAATAATTCCTATCAATATTGAGGATGAAATGAAAGCAGCCTACATCGATTATTCGATGTCTGTCATTGTTTCTAGAGCCTTACCAGATGTGAGAGATGGACTGAAACCTGTGCACAGAAGGATATTGCATGGGATGAATGAATTAGGTCTTACGGCAAGCAAATCTCATAAAAAATCTGCCAGAGTTGTCGGAGAGGTACTCGGTAAGTATCACCCTCATGGTGACGGTTCTGTTTATGATGCAATGGTAAGATTGGCTCAGGATTGGTCCTTGAGATATCCATTGATCAACGGTCAGGGCAACTTTGGGCACATCGATGGTGATGGTCCAGCTGCAATGAGATATACAGAGGCTCGTTTGGAGAAGATATCTGACGATATTTTGTCTGACATCAAAAAGGACACAGTCGATTACCAGAATAACTTTGACGACTCCTTGCAAGAACCTTCAGTCTTGCCAACACGTATTCCTAATCTGCTGGTTAATGGTGCATCAGGAATAGCTGTAGGGATGGCAACCAACATGTTACCTCATAACTTATCTGAAGTTGTAGACGGAATTACTGCTACCATTGATAATCCTGAAATTTCCATTGATGAATTAATGGAGCATGTCAAAGCACCTGATTTTCCAACAGGTGGTATTATCTATGGGATGGAAGGAGTGAAAGAAGCCTTTCATACTGGTAGAGGAAGAGTTGTCTTAAGAGGAAAAGCAGAAATCATTGAAACTGGTAATAAAACCCAAATCTTAATTACAGAGATTCCATACCAGGTAAAAACAAGTAATTTAGAAAAGAAGATTGCTGACCTAGTAAGAGATGAAAAAGTCAAAGGTATCTCTGGAATACGAAACGAATCTGATAGAAAATCTGGCTTACGGATTGTTGTAGACTTAAAGAATGATGCCATTCCAAATGTAGTCCTCAGCCAATTATATAAATACAGTCCACTGCAAACATCCTATGGTGTCAATAATGTCGCACTCGTAGATGGTAGGCCAAGAATACTAAACCTCAAGCAACTTATTGAGGAGTTTATTAAGTTTAGAATTAATGTCGTTGTCAGACGAACACAATTCGAACTAAAGAAAGCAGAAGAGCGGGCGCACATACTGGAAGGGCTCATTATTGCTGTTGACAATATTGATGAAGTCATTAAAATCATCAGAAGCTCCAAAACTGTTGAAGAAGCAAAGCAAGGCTTAATGTCTGCGTTTGATCTTTCTGAAATCCAAGCCAAAGCAATTCTGGAGATGAGACTTCAGAAATTAGTTAGCCTTGAGATTAATAAATTAAGAGAGGAGTATGATGAGTTGTTGAAAAAGATAGAGCACTATAAGGCAATTCTTGCAAGTGAAGACATGCAAAAAGATATTGTCAAAACGGAACTTGCGGAAGTAAAAGAAGCATATGGTGATGAACGACGAACAGAAATTACCTTTTCTGATGGAGAAATTAATATCGAGGATTTAATTTCAAATGAAGAGATGGTTATCTCCATTTCTCATTTGGGATATATCAAGCGTACAAAATCAGAAGAATTTAAATCACAAGGAAGAGGTGGCAGAGGGTCTCGAGGTAGTAAAACAAGAGATGCAGATTTTGTTGAGCATTTGTTGATAGCTAATTCTCACAATTACTTATTGTTGTTTACGGAACAGGGTAGATGTTTCTGGATGAGAGCATATGAAATTCCAGAAGCTTCCAAAACTTCATCAGGTAGAGTCATTCAAAATCTGATTCAGTTGCCAAAGGAAGACAAGGTGAAAGCATATATCATTATCAAAGATTTAAAAGACGAAGAGTTCCTTGATAATAATTACATCCTGTTCTGTACGAAAAAGGGAATCATCAAAAAATCATTGGTCAGGTATTTCGCCCGTCCAAGAGCTAATGGAATCAATGCCATTACAATCAATGAAGGTGATCAACTTATTGAAGCTAAATTGACAAATGGAAACAATCGAATCTTGCTTGCAAATCAAAATGGTCGAGCTATACACTTCGATGAATCTAAGGTCAGATCAATGGGTAGAAGTGCCGCAGGAGTAAGGGGAATAAGACTGGATGAAAACGACGATCAGGTGGTAGGAATGATTACAATTGACCCTGAAAACGAAAATAGTACAGTTCTTGTAGTATCAGAGAATGGATATGGTAAACGTTCTGCCACAGATGACTATAGATTGACAAATAGGGGTGGAAAAGGAGTGAAAAGTATGCAAGTCACAGATAAAACCGGTAAGGTTGTTTCGATTAAGGCAGTTGCGGATACAGATGATCTGATGATTACAACCAAACAAGGGATTGCAATTCGAATGGCATTGAGCGATGTAAGAGTTATGGGTAGAGCCACTCAGGGAGTAAAAGTCATACGTTTGGATGAATCAGATGCTATTGCTGATTTAGCTGTTTTGGAAGCTTCTGAGGACAAACCTGAAGAATCTGGAGTTGAGGATGCTATTGTTGTTGACTCTGCAGAATTGGAAGGGTCTGAAGACAAAATTGAAGCATCTGAAGATAAATCAGAAGCGTCTGGTGAGGAAGAGTAAGAAGTCTTAACATTTTGACAAGCCAGTTTTAACGTTTATTAAACAAACTAGCTGAGATTATATCGTCAAAATAACGTTAGTAATATTGAAATTAAAATCACTTTTAATCTACTATAATGAAAAAAATACTTTTATCTATTTTCTCAGTGTGTTTGCTGGTAGTTGGCCTCCAAGCACAATCTGCTAAGGATCTGATCAAACAAGCGACAGAAGCAATCGGTTCAGCAGATAAGCAATTTACTGCAAGGTTATTAAACCCTGAAGCTCCTCTTGACAATCCAATGGCAGCAGTGGAGGCATTAAATATGTTTGCACAGGCTTTGGAAATATCAGAAAAGAAAGGAGATATCAAAAAAGCTATCTCTGGTATTGCAGATACAGAAACACATTTAGCAAATTTTGGTGCTGGATTGTACCAGTCTGAGGACTACGCTGGTTCATTTGCAAACTTTGATGCTAGTATAAAAGCACATCACTTACTAAAGGCTAATAAACAAAAAAGTCGATTGGATGAAGAAGGCTTATTGGCTGAGCAAGAATTATTTGCTGGAATCACTGCTTTCTATAGCGAAAACTATGAAGGAGCAATGCCTTATTACCAGAAATTATACGAAAATGGTACTGAAGAAGCTACAGTCTATGAAGGCCTGTATACAATGACATTGGCAAAGGATCCTGCAGCCGCACAAGAAATCTTGACTGCTGGTAGAGAAAAATTTCCAGACAATACATCTCTTTTGTTTACAGAGATCAACCAATATTTGAATGAAGGAAGATTAGCTGAATTAATCGGAAAGTTAGAAGCAGCAAGAGCTGCTGAACCTAACAACTTATCCGTTATCACAACACTTGGAAATGTATTCGACCAATTACACGTAAAAGCTACGGAGGACGGTGACGAAGCAAAAGCTGAGGAGTATTTTCAATCAGCTCTTGGAGTATACAAAGAAGTATTAGATAAAGACGAAACTAACTTTGACGCATGGTATAGTTCAGGTGCTTTGTATTATAATAAAGCAGCGAATCTTGCACCACAAATTAATGAGTTGGCAAATGATTTTTCTGCAGAAGGAACTAAGAAGTATGAAGCTTTGAAGAGTAAAATGGATGATACATTTAAAACATCATTACCATACTTTGAAAAAGCAGAAGCACTTAAAGCAGGAGATAGAAATACAATCATCGCATTGAAAGAAATCTATGCGAGACAAAATCAATTTGATAAAGTTACAGAGTATCAGACTAAGTTAGATGCCATAGCACCACAAGAGTAATCATATTGAAATTCAATACGAGAAAAAAGAGCTTATCTCATTAGGATAAGCTCTTTTTTTATGCGCACTTGTGAACTAAGCTGAAACGAATTGATTAGCTTTACATATAATTAATAACTGTATATGAATAACCAGTTTCCTGAGCCAAATGCGTTGACAAGTGTTGCCAAATTCCATGATACTTTTCAACTGCCAGTTGTAGATAGTCCTTCAATACCATCAAAGGAACGATGTGCACTTCGTGTAAACTTACTGCAAGAAGAATTAGATGAACTGAAAGAAGCCATTGAACAAAATGACTTGATTGAGATCGCAGATGCCTTGAGTGATTTGCAATATGTATTGTCCGGCGCAGTGTTAGAATTTGGTCTTGCAAATAAATTTAAAAGTCTCTTTGATGAAGTGCAACGATCAAACATGAGTAAAACATGTAAATCAATGCAAGAGGCAGAAGCAACACAACAACACTATAAATCAACAAAAGATACTGATTCAAGAATAGAGGAAAAGAATGGTGAATACTTGGTTTTTCGTCAATCCGATGGTAAAGTATTAAAATCTGTCAACTACTCTGAAGCAGATTTAAAGTCCATCGTTATCGATTGACTAGAGATGAATTGTGTCATCAGAATAGAGAGGTCAGTGGATTATGATAATGTACATCGTATCATCAAAGATGCCTTTAAACCAGTTAAGCAAAGTGATCATACCGAACATCTGTTGGTTGCGCGACTTCGGAAATCTGCCTCTTTCATTCCTGAATTATCTCTGGTCGCAGAAATTCAAGGAACCATAATAGCACATATACTCGTGAGTAAGGTGCAGATCAAAAATGATGGGAGGACGTACGAATGTTTGTCTTTGGCACCAGTTTCCGTAGCGTCTGAATATCAAAAGCAAGGAGTAGGGTCAAAATTAATTGAGCATGCACATACAGTTGCAAAGGAACTAGGATTTACTGCTGTAGTCCTCGTCGGTCATGCATCCTACTATCCCCGATTCGGATATGTCCCTTCTATAGAACATGACATAACATTTCCATTCAAATCACCTCCAGTCAATTGTATGGTCAAAGAATTGGTGCCAGATGCCTTGGCAGCTGTTTCAGGAGAAGTGTGTTATCCAAAAGAATTTTACGATTGAAAGCTGCCATCGATAGGTAGGTGAAGGCCACTCCATCTACCAAAGGTAGACAAACGCCCCGCTTGGCATTCAATGCTCAACACCTGCCTGCCGGCAGGCAGACTCAACATTGTCGACCAACGGGAGACTAATCCTCATCCGAATCTTCAATGATAAGCGCATCGTCAATGATCTCATCACCATCACCATCAAGATCTTGAAATCCAGCTGCTTTAACATCAGGACGATCTACTTCTATGCGCTCATCAGTAACGCTTATTTTACCTTCAGAGAAGGTGCCATAATCTCCATCAGCATACTTGTCTGCTTTGGAGAAAAAGTCATCAGTACCATCTAACAATGAACCTCCGGCATCCACAGTATCGTCCGCGAATTCTTTTGGTGGGTTTAATTTTTCCTCAGCTGCCATTGCTTCTGCTTTGACAATCGTTTCATCCAATTTCTCTTTAAGGTCTCCGGTAGCCTCCTTTGCTCTGTCGACTACAGGTCCAGCGACTTCTTTGGCTTTTTCCATGAAAGACTCTCCAGTATCCAAAACCTTTTCGCCAACCTTCTCTGTAAAGTCAGCAGTATTTTTGACTAGATCTGAATCAGCAACATCACCGATGACATCTTTTGTTTTGTCTACTAAGGTGCTACCTGCAGCCACAATTGTTTCGCCTATTCCGCCAACAGTATCCCCTGCTTTTTTCAATATATCTGCATCTTTAACACTGTCAATTGTAGAGCCTGCTGTATCTTTTATGGATTCAAACATGTCCCCGGATTTCTCCATTACAGAGTCCCGTAAACCACTAGTTTTATCAGCAATAACTTCGCTGGTATCCTTGAGAATGTCCGAAGATTTATTGACAACATCCTTTCCTTTTTCGAGACCAAAATCTACTGCTTTTTCTGTTTGAGACTTTGCAACTGCTTTTTTGACAAACAAAAGCTTCTTTATTTCGCTTAAAAAGCCCATTTTCTTATTTATTTGTTATAATTCGTTGATTAATTTTACTCTTTCCAAAGTTACAATAATTTAGTGCTTCAATGAGCCAAATACAGCAAGAGATACGAGAAACCCTCGAAACCATCACACAATTGGATCGGATTCGTACGCGGTATGATGAAGGTCTTTCTGAATTAAAGACCGCTCAGGCTAAGTTAGATTCTCTACATGGCTATATGGTTAAGGAATTGAACGATTTGAATGAAATAGAATCAAAAGGACTAAAGCCGTTTTTCTATAAAGTCTTAGGAAGTAAGGAACAGCAAATAGAAAAAGAACGTCAGGAATATCTCACGGCATCATTAAAATTTAATGAGCATCAAAAGTCTGTCGAAGTCTTGGAATTTGAAATGGAACTATTACAAAAAAAACTTTCTGACTCATCTTCCTTAAAAAAGGAATTGGCGGTTTTAAAAGCCAGACGGGAAAATGAAATCCTCAAAGCGTATCCAAAACTCGCCAAGGAACTCTTACAGATTTCTTCTAAAGTGGATGCATTATATGTCTATCGAAAAGAGTTGCAGGATGTTGATGAAGTTGGACAAAAATGTGTCAAGTCACTTCAGGATATGGTTTATCATTTGAAGCAAGCCAAGCAGTGGGGTAACTGGGATATGGTTGGTGGTCGACAGGGTAGACGAGCTAGCTATAGTAAACATGCCTCCATTGACAAAGCAAAAAATATTTCAGTTTGGGTCAAACACGAATTAATTAATTTGAATAAAGAACTGAAAGACATCGGTCATAAAAAAGAACATTTTCAATTGAATCTAGACAACTTCAGTAGTTTTACAGATATCTTTTTTGACAACCTGATCTCTGATTGGGTCATTCAGCAAAAAATATCAAATACCTTATCAAATACTGCATCTGTTAGAGATCGCATTGCCATAATTGTAGAATCAATCCGAAATGAAATTAAAAAGGTTGAACACCAAATACAGCAACATCAAACTAGCAGAGATGAAATTTTAATGTCTTAATCTAATCTTATGAAGATGAAATACTTGTTTTTTTTCTTGTTGACAATGTTTACGCTTTCTTGTACTTCACAGCAGATAGCAACAACCCCTGTCAAAGAAGAAGTACAGATTGTAAAAACCAAACCCTCTGTAGATCTTATCGAAGACTATCTCGAAGAGAAAATTACTCAGGGAGTTATCCCAGGCGGGACATTTTATTTATCTCATAAGGGCGAAGTGCTTCTGGATAAGGCTGTCGGCAAGAGGGATCTTGAAAATAATGTAGACTACAAACGAAATGATATTTTTCGGATTGCATCTATGACAAAAGCGCTGACAACTGTTGCTATCATGCAGTTGGTAGAAGATGGACAGCTTCAATTAGATGATCCAGTATCTAAGTATATACGCGAGTTTAAGGAGATGACAGTATTAGATAGCTATGATGAAGAAACTGCTACATTCAGCAGAGTTCCTGCAACGAATCAAATAACGATCAGACATCTCTTGACACATACATCAGGCTTGTACTATGGCCTATTTGAAGAAGAAAAATACCAGAAGGTTTACAAAGAACATGGTATCGAACAACTTGGAATTTACACACCAGATTTGACAACCATTGATATGGCCAAAATGATAGCACAAGCACCATTGAAGCATCAACCGGGTACAGCGTGGACCTATGGTTTAAATATGGATGTGCTTGGGGCTGTGGTTGAAATAATAACCAAAAGGAAATTGTCTCTGATTTTCCTCACAGAGATATTTTATCCTTTGGGCATGCACAACTCTCATTTTTATTTGCCAGAAGCAAAGTATGATATGCTTGTCCCTTTATACACCATAAATGAGGAAGGTAAATTATTACACACCGATGACGAATCAGCAAATTTCCCAATATTTTTAAATAAAGGACATTATGCCGGTGGAGGTGGTGCTTCATCCACTGCTATAGATTATGGAAAATTCTTAGAAGCAATACACAATAAAGGAGCATATAATGGTGGCCGAATTCTCGAAGAAGCTACTGTAGAATTAATGCTTACTGAGCAACTTGCTGATATGAATGTCACCTTTAGTCCTGATCCAAACATTAGTTTTTGCCTTGGGCATCAACTTGTCACTGGTGAGCCATTAGGTCCTGTACCTTTCGGTGAAGGCACATATAGCTGGGGAGGTTACTTTAATTCCAAATGGTGGGTTGATCCTTCAAATGACATTGTCTTTGTAGGTATGACGAATGTATTGCCCTTCGTACATGAAGATTTCTGGCCTGGTTTGTATGAGAGAATTTATCAATCATTGAATCAGAATAATAACTAGTATTACTCCAGTTCATCATTCAATTAGGCAGCAATAGAATTTTGCTTTCTAAAATTTGTATCTGATACCGAGATTTAATTGGTCAAGATTTATATCAGAATCTTGATTGTCATTACTGCCATCGGATTGATTCCCTAAACTGGTTATATAATACTTATATCCTCCAGATAAGGTGAGTGAAGGTCCAATAGCATAATTAAAATAAAGACCTGAATTTGCTTTCCACTGATTTGTAAAGATAAAATCTACAGCTCTGTGTTGGCTTTGAGTAAATTGATCTTGATCCAATGTATTCGCTAACTCCACTTCATTTACAATATAAACTGGTCTGAAAGATGGCAGGTGTATGTAATCAACTCCTGCCAAAAATGACAGGCCTATTTTCCTTGTAAAATTCCAATGTGCATAAAGACCATTTGTCAAGGCACTTAGACTTGATACATTAGAGATAGATAGCTGTCGTAGCTCTGTTGGGTTTAACATAAACATTGGATCAGCAGGAGTTATCGGTATTGCACCTGGTCCGGCTGGACCTTGAGGGGCCTCAGGCGATTGGTCTGTACTTGGTGTTGGGTCTGCGCTTTCTATAGTTGTAGGGTTGAATGCAGCAAAGTTATTCTGCGAATCACTATTGCTGGCCACATGGAGTCTACCATAACCTAAACGGAATTCTAAGTGAATAGCTTTTGATAATTGTCTTTCGTAGCCAACGAACCCTTGATAACTAAGTCCAATTGTATGAATGCCATAACCACCAGTAAAGCCAATCGTCATGCCATGATCCAATAGGATATCTGACTTATCAATATATTTTATTGGGATCATTACAGGCAGTCTTGATACTGGTAGATGCAAGGAAGAATTCAGCGTTTCGATTTTAGCGAAAAATAGTGATTGTCTTTCCTGAATTGGATTGGATGAAGCGATGTCTAGATCTGCATTTCTCTTTTCAATAGCTATATTTTTATCTCTAGAATAGATTTGTTGAGCAGTAGTATTTTTTTGTACTGAAAGAAGTTGCTGCTTGGGGTTTTCTGAATCTTTAAATTGCACTGAAGGTAATGGCGTCTGCAGATTGATGCCAGTTGATTTTGTAAATGTCCTTTTATCAA
>CAYNMW010000138.1:0-11257 GCA_964398295.1 uncultured Saprospiraceae bacterium
TCCATAAATGGATTGACGAAGATCGTGTGACAATGAGAATGGAAGCCATCAATGTCTGGGAAAAACTATTAGAAGCAGATAACAATACCACTGTCCTCAAATTTTATCTCCATTCTAGTTATGAGCAACAAGAAATTGAGCTACAGCAGCGAATTGATGAGCATGACAAACATTACAAGCACAATGATGGAGATTGGGAAGAAAGAAAACATTGGGACAAATACAGAGAGTGTTATAATGATCTCTTGAATAGGTGTAATGATATACCATGGCATATTATCCCGGTAGACAAACGCTGGTACCGAAGTTATTTGATGTCTAAAATAGTATTAGAAACGATGGAATCATGGAATCTGGAGTACCCACCATTGGAGACTGATGACTAAAGTTAGAGTCGATAAGTGGCTGTGGTCTGTCAGAATATTCAAATCCAGAACCATTTCGACCAATGCCATTAAAGCAGGTAAGGTCAAATTAGCAGAAGCAACACTAAAGCCTTCTAGTAAGATTGAAGTAGGACATCTTGTATCAGTACGGAAAAATGGATTTAACTTCGAGTTTGAAGTCCTAAAATTGATCGAAAAACGAGTTTCTGCAAGCATAGCTGTGGAATGTTATGAAAACAGAACTCCTGAAGCTGAAATGCACAAATACGAGAACTGGTATATTGGTAAGGCACAACCAGAACGAAGAGCCAGAGGTGCTGGGCGACCTACTAAGAAAGAACGACGTGAAATTGAAGATTTCAAAGAAGATTACTTTGCTTTTGACGAATTTGATGAAGATTAGGTTCCTCCTATATCCCTTAGCATTATACAAGGCACTGATGTACTAAGTCCAAGTGGTTTCATCCGGTTTCAACTACTTGACTCAGTTTTCAAGTGCTGAATGTTAAATTTTGGACTTAAATCAATTAACTTAATAAATCAATTAAAGATTTTACTTATTTGATAAGCATATATATGTATCTGTACAATATTTTATGATATTAAAATAAAACATATTGATTGATCAATTATATGATTAGAGTTCGATTTCCAATGTATCGCCCCTATTTATCACTCCAGGCGCCTCAGCAAACACATTTACACCAAACATAACACCATTGCCAATAGTCCTGTAATTAGATAGCGTTTTCAAGGGCTCTTTTAGCACTTCTCCTGTTGTTTGGTTGGTGTTGACCATTACACATCGACGGCACTGTTTCACCATTTGAAATGAGATATTCTGGTTATAAAAGGATTTAGCTATATCCTCTGTATGAGGTCCACAATCTTCTAAAAGGATGTTTGCTCTGAATCTATCAGGTCCTACAGGTAAGTCTAGTTTCTGGTTAAGTGCATCTACAGAAGCTTGCCCCAGAATGAGTAAAGGATAGCCATCAGCAAATCTGACGGGAATATCTTTGGAATTGAATTCTTTCTTTCTGCTAAATGATTGTCCTACAGTTACTAATCTGAGTTTTGCTCCAATTTTACTGGATAGCCAGTTGTCCATAACAGTGTCTGTAGATTGTGCAATAACATCAGAGCCCCAGACGGATGTAGGTACTTCCTTATCTCCAATTAACCCAACAGGTATACTGATAATATCACCATCTGAATTGTCCCTGATGGACAACTGCCCTTCTCTGATAAATGCCGAAAAGCCTGTTAATTCTGGTTTTTCTCTTTGTGTAACAAATTCATTGTTATCATCAACAATCATCCAGTTTCTGTCGAATTCAATACCATATGGGAGTATAGAGGCTGATTCTAGGCTTTCTCCTCCTAATGATTTAACTGGATATCGATAAATCGCCTTTATTGTGGCCATATTCTAGTTAATTGCAAAGTTCTGAATCCAAAGAAAGATAGTATTTTCTATCAACTTAATATGATTACTATCTTTAGTAATTATAGCAAATGAAGACGATTATCATTGATAGTGGAGGGACCAGTTCAGATTGGGCTGTATTGGAGGATAAACAGCTTGTTGATCAGTTTTCTACTGTAGGATTACATCCTTCAAAGAACAATATCAGTGAAATCTTAAAAGAAACCAGCGATTTTCATCCCTCTGTCAGGAAAGCAAGTACAATACATTTTTATGGAGCAGGTGCAGCCACACAAACACTGAAGCAGAAGATTAGGAATGCCTTCGAAAAAAATATAGATTTTGTCGACTTATTGATTGAAAGTGACCTTTTAGGGGCAGCTCGCGCACTATGTGGCACTCAATCTGGTATGGTCTGCATACTTGGAACTGGGAGTAATTCTGCATGGTTTGATGGTAACAATCTGATTAAAAGTGTAGAATCAGGTGGTTATTTATTGGGAGATGAAGGCAGTGGCTATCATCTATCTAAAACATTGATTATCAATTATTTAAGAAACATACTTTCGAGTAAAAGTATAGCTTCACTCAAGGAGTACTTTGAAAAAGAAGGTACCGATCTAATAAGTACTATTTACACGTCATCTGAACCAAACACATTGATAGCCTCATACAGTCATCTTTATGAGCTGATAGAAGAAGATGACCGTCAACTCTGCATACAACCCTGCTTTGAAGAACTCATCCAAAAAAGGCTACTACCAATACTGAAAGCTGATTCTGGAGTCAATTTCACCGGATCTGTGGCATTTCATTTCAAAAAAGAACTCGTAGAAGCTCTGAATTCCTTTAATTTGCAACTTGTTAATCTACAACCTAAGCCAATAGGAGCTCTAATTGACTATCATATAGAGAATCTATGAAAAGAAAAATCAAACGAATAGGCGTATTTACCTCAGGTGGAGACGCACCAGGAATGAATGCAGCTGTAAGAGCTGTAGTCAGGACAAGTATTTATAACAAGTTGTCGGTGTTTGGCATTAGCCATGGCTATGAAGGCATGATCGATAATGAAATAAAGAAACTCGGCAAACCTGATGTTGCGAATATCATTCATCGGGGTGGCACAGTATTGAAGACATCCAGAAGTGAGCGATTCAAAACTAAAGCAGGTCGCAAAAAAGCTTTCAACAATTTGAAAAAACACAAAATTGATGGCTTGGTCGCCATTGGTGGGAATGGTACCTATACCGGAGCTAAAGTTTTTTCTCAAGAATACGACATTCCTATAATTGGTATTCCTGGCACAATAGACAATGATATATACGGTACAGATTTTACAATAGGTTTTGATACTGCTATCAATACCGCAATTGAAGCGATTGACAGAATAAGAGATACTGCAGATTCTCACAACCGACTGTTCTTTATTGAAGTAATGGGAAGGCACGCTGGATACATAGCATTGAATACTGGAATCGGAAGCGGAGCGGCTTTTACATTGTCAACTGAATTGAAAACTGACATTAAAGAAATTGTTGCTTTTCTTGAGGATTCTAAAACCAGGAATAAACTATTCAACTTAATTATAGTCGCAGAAGGAAATAAATCTGGGAACGCCACGAGCATCGCCAGGAAAATTAAAAAGCTCAATAAAAATTTAGAATCGCGTGTGTTGATTCTGGGACATCTGCAAAGAGGTGGTTCACCAAGTGCAAGAGATAGAGTATTAGCAAGTCGATTTGGATATGCGGCTGTAGAAAGCCTAATGGCGCAAAGCTCTAACATGGCCGTAGGTATAATTGACAATCAAATTGTCCTCACAAACTTTGATGACGCCATTAAAAAATCAAAAGAAGTCAAAGAGGACCTGATACATATGGCGAAAATACTTGCTATGTAATTATGGGTTTTAAGCGGGTTTATACAGAAAAACGACATCAATCAAAGATATTCGAACTAGAATTCAGAGACTACCTTGATGATGAAAACCAACTTCACGAAGGTATTGCTGTTATACATTCTAAGGACGCCGCAAATGTAGTTCCGATTACAAACGATAACAACATTGTGCTTGTTCGTCAGTTTAGATTTGGCATTGAAGACTATACACTTGAAGTGCCAGGTGGGCTTCTAGAACCAAATGAAGATCGCCTTAAAGCTGTTCAGAGAGAACTCCTTGAAGAGACAGGCTACACCTCAACTGAATTTACATTTTTAGGTTCTGTTTATTCTAACCCAGTCTTTATTGATTGTGAAATTCATCACTTTCTGGCATTTGGAGCAAGTCTTCAATCTGAACAACAGTTGGATTTTGATGAGGAAATTGAGATTGTTGAACTGTCTATCACAGACGTTTACAAGCGACTTGATAAAGGAGAGTTCAAACATCCGCATACGGTGTCTGCACTGCTATTGGCGCGTAGATATATAATGGAATTATAAGTTCAATGGGTCGAAACCCATTTGAACATTGATGAGTTGATTCAAACTTAGTTCTGAGAAAGAGGGTCATAGGTGCGAGATATTAGTTGCCCCGATGCTGAAGGTATTGCGGGGTGAATTGGTCAACATAAACTCTAATTTGATTTGATCCTCAGGTCAATCGGATCATATCAAATTTATTTCGGTGCGACACCTGTTTCCAAGGAATAGTGACAAATGTTAAATCGTAATACCGACCTATCATTTAACATTGGGTCTTGCCCCTTAAATTATTTTCCATCCCACATCAAATACGCTTTCAGAAATCCATCAAGATCTCCATTTAAGACTGCATCGGTATTGTTGTTTGAAAATTTTGTGCGGTGATCTTTTACTCGACGGTCATCCAATACATAGGATCTGATTTGAGAGCCCCATTCGTTTTTCATCTTACCAGCTTCGACTTTGTTTTGCTCAGCCATTTGACGTTCTATCTCTCTTTGATATAGTCTGGATTTAAGCATTTGGATTGCCTTTTCCCGATTCAAGTGCTGTGATCTCTCCTGTTGACATTCAACAACAATTCCTGAAGGTAGGTGTCTCACTCGTACAGCCGACTCGGTTTTGTTTACATGCTGCCCACCTGCTCCACTTGATCTAAATGTATCCCAATCCAAATCTGCTGGATTTACTTCTATTTCTATGCTGTTATCGACGGATGGATGTACGAATACAGAAGCAAATGAGGTCATTCGTTTGCCTTGTGCATTGAAAGGACTGATACGTACTAGTCGATGGACTCCATTCTCCCCTTTCAACATGCCATATGCAAACTCACCTTTCAATTCAATCTCCACACTTCTCACTCCTGCTACATCACCTTGCACCCTATTCAACTCTGATACTTTATAGTTATTCTTTTCTCCGTACATCACATACATCCGATACAGCATCTCTGCCCAATCACAGGCTTCAGTACCACCTGCACCTGCATTAATTTCTATAATACAGGACAGTTCGTCTTCTTTGCGATTTAGTGTGGATCTGAATTCTACATCATCGATCTTATCGACAACCAGCTTATATTTTGCAATTATTTCTTCTTCGCTGACATCTCCCTCTTTAAAGAACTCAAATAGGACTTCCAGGTCATCAACTTCAGATTCGACTGATGTATAAATCTTCACCCATTGCTTGTTGGATTTGATCTCCTTTAGTATACCTTCTGCATTTGCAGGAGTATTCCAAAAATTCGGATCCAGCGTAAGTTGCTCTTTATCTTCTATGATTAATTTGCGATTATCAACGTCAAAGATACCTCCTCAAGTCTGACAATCTACCTTTCAATGCTTGCAATTGCTCGATAGTCATAATGCCCTCTGTTTAAGATTTCAAATTACTGTACTTTCTCCACTTCGACATAAAATGCCAAATCTTGATTGGGTCCTATATTTGGAGGAGAACCCATCTCACCGTAAGCCAATTCTGATGGTATAAAAATAATAGCCTTAGTTCCTTCATTCAGCATTGGGAATGTCTTATCCCAACCTTGAATCACAGAACCAATGCCAACTGTTAGTGAAAATCCACGCCCACGTTTGAAGGAATTGTCAAACATAGCTCCATCAAGTGTACTTCCATAGTATTGGGCTTCTACTACTTTCCCCTTTACTGCTTTCGGTCCTGTACCCTCTTCCAATATCACATATCTTAAATCTCCTTCTACCGTTTTCAATTCACTTGCTAACTGTCCTTTGTTGAATTTTTCAATATTCGCTGACATGATACTTGCTACTTCTGGTTCTCTTGCTTGTAATTTATCAGCTACTACCTTTGCTTGCACTCTTTCCTCATCTACTCTAGCCTGAAATGTGGCTTCATCAACGATTTCTGTAATGACTAGCCTGTATTCAATGTGGGCTACATCTGAAAACTCTGGTGGCAAACTTGGTATGGAGTCTTTTGGTAAAAACAAACCAATACTATCACCAACTGATGCCAAAGAAATGACGTCCAATATTGGATTACCTTGTTGCGGAGGTGCGTCTGCCTTAGGTATTGTTGTAACAGGTTGACTTGGATTTTTTCTAGTTGTTTGTATCAAACTATCCTGATCATCCAGGATGTCCAGATAATAATAAATAAATTCACCAGGCGCAGCTTTATCGCCACTTTTATCACTGTAAAATGTATACTCATATCCCGAAGGAGTCATTTTGCGTGTGCCGCCTTCTTCACAAGAATAGAAGAATACTAGTGCCGCAAGACACGTCAAATAGATAGGATTAAATTTCATTAACTTTTATATTTAGGAACGTAATCTGGTAAAACTTCTTTTATTTTTCGAATCACTTTTCCAATGCTACCGTAAGTATGCCCTCCAGAAGCATTGACGTGACCTCCTCCATTGAAATGGTTTCTAGCTAAGGCTTGAACAGAAATATCTCCTTTTGATCTCAATGATAACTTGACAATCTTTGGCTGTTGCCTAACGAATATGGCCACATCCATTTGCTTCATCATCAGGATATAGTTAACAATACCCTCCGTATCTCCTCTAATGATATCAAATTCCTCATAATCTGTCTGGCTAAGATAGATAATTCCTGTTCTGTACTCTTCAATTATTTCCATACGGTTAGCCAAACAATGCCCAAGTAATCGCAATTGCTTTTCTGTCATACTATTGAAGATCTTATCTTGTAAATAGTAGTCATCAACACCTTTGGCTTTCAAATCTCCTGCGACAAAGTAGGTTCCTTTATTGGTATTGTGTCTAAAAGACCCCGTATCTGTTAATATACCAGTCATGATCGCTTCTCCTATTTCGAGATCAATCATTTTGGTTTTATCTAAATCTCTTATATAGTTATACACTAATTCAGATGTAGAGCTTACATCAGCTTGAGAAATAGCGAGTTCGTAAAATGGTTCTGGCTCGATATGATGGTCAATCATAACAATTTTCACATCTGCTTGACTGATCAGTTTACCAAGCTTATCGATTCTCTCTAAGGAATTGAAATCAAGACAGATCACAACCGAAGACTTGTCTATACATTCTTTGGATTTCTCTGGTTCAGTGTCGTAGATGATGATATCGTCAATACCTTTTAAGAATCCAAAAAGGTCAGGATACTCACTAGGTAAAATAACATGAACAGTATGGTTATGCTTTCTTAAAAAAGCGGCCATTGCAATAGATGAACCAATTGCATCACCATCAGGATTTCGATGAGAAACAATCGTCACCTCTTTGGGTAATTGAAGTAATTCTGCTATTTGATTTGTATCGTTCACTATTATACTGAGGTGCAAAAATAATCTTAAACACGAATTATTAGAGCAAATTTCAATTGTTTGTCATGTAATAGGAATATTTGTGATTTTTTGCCTCTTTAAAGCTATTGACAAACGATTGAATAATCTTACTTTTGCAGCCTAAAATATAAACATATGGCAGGTAACAGAACATTTACGATGATTAAGCCAGACGCAGTAAAGGCTGGTCATTGTGGAGCTATTCTACAAAAGATTAATGAAGGTGGTTTCAGAATTGTAGCGATGAAGAAAACCAAACTTTCTGCGGAAAAAGCAGGAGAATTCTATGCTGTGCATAAGGAAAGACCATTTTACGGCGAGTTAGTAGAATTTATGTCTTCAGGTCCTATTGTCGCAGCAATTTTAGAAAAAGACAATGCAGTAGAAGATTTCCGAACACTTATTGGTGCTACAAATCCTGCAGAGGCTGCTCCAGGTACAATACGTGCATTGTATGCCACGAGTATAGGTGAAAATGCTGTACATGGTGCTGATAGCGATGAAAACGCAGGAATCGAAGGTAATTTTCACTTTGCCTCAACCGAAATGTTTTAATCTGTGTGATTAAAACTTAACCCAAGTGACACCCTCTCCACCTTGTTCGTCAGGTGGAGAGCTAATTTCTTTAACATCTTTATATTCCTTCAACTTCTCTCTTACCGTTCGTCTCAAGACACCATTTCCTATTCCATGGATGATTTGCACCATAGAACTATTGGAAATAAGCGCATCATCTAAGAATTCTTCCAATAGAATGAGGGCTTCAGATTTCCGATATCCTCTGATATCAAGCTTGCTCTGAATCGAAGATGTTTCTTTCTTCAAATAGGTGTTTACTCTTTTTTTAGAATTTCTATCCAATGGATTAGATACCTTAACGCAATCTGCTAATGGTGCACTCAGTTGCATGTTCCCCATTTCTATGAATGCCTCTTTTTTCTGAATCTTTACTAAAGTGCCAGTCATTGAACCTGAACGGGTTCGCACAAAATCTCCGACTTCTGGCACTTCATCCGAAGGAATATTATCAACTAATTGATCATTCAAATCTTCAATAGTCTTAGCAACCTGGTTTTGACTAGCTTTCGCTTTCTCTAATTCTAATTTTGCTTTTTCTATATTTTGTTCTTCTCTCAACTCTTTTACTAATTTCTCCAGTTTTCTCTTGTCCTGAATCTTATCGTTAATCTCAAACTCCTTCCGTTCCTTTTTAAACTTTTTACGCTGTATATCTAATTCTCTTTGCAGCTGTTGGTAGTTTTTAGTTAGCCTGTCCAGCTGCTTTTCTTTATCGGCAAATTCTTTGAGTTTTCGTTCAAGCAATTTTTCTTTGGACTGCAAATCTGTGATCATCTTGTCCATTGCCCGCAAATTTTGACCTGCATTTTTCTTTGCAAAGTGCAATAGCTTTTTAGGCAAACCTACTTGTTCTGCTATTTCAAAGGCAAACGAACTTCCTGGTTTGCCAACGATCAATTCGTAAGTAGGATGCAACTTTTCATTATCAAAATGCATAGCACCATTGACAATTCCTTTTGACTTGAATGCAAAGACCTTTAGATTAGAATAGTGAGTGGTTATCACCGCATTTACTTTTTGTTTGTTTAGTTCAAACAAAATAGATTGGGCAATTGACCCTCCCATTTTAGGATCCGTTCCAGAACCAAATTCATCAATTAAAATCAAACTACTGCTATCCGCATAATCAAGGAATGCTTTCATATTCTTCAATCTGCTACTGTAGGTTGACAGATCATCTTCTAATGATTGCTGGTCACCTATGTCACAGCACAATTGTTTGTACAGACCTATTTTCGAATCTGGAGAGACTGGAACAAGACAGCCAAATTGAACCATCAATTGAATAAGTCCAACTGTTTTTAATGAAACAGATTTACCTCCAGCATTGGGCCCTGAGATCAAAAAGATCCGATTGTTATCGCTTAGCTGCAAAGTCATTGGTATTGTTGGTACACCTATTTTTTCATTCTTTAAAAACAATAAAGGGTGATAGGCTTCAATCAGTTGAAAGCAAGGATCACTAACAACTTCAGGCATATGTGCATCGAGCATTAATGCTAATTTCGCTTTCGCTCGAATGGTATCCATTTTGGTAACAAATTCTTGATATTGAAGGATCAAAGGTCCGTAATGTCGA
This sequence comes from uncultured Saprospiraceae bacterium, assembly GCA_964398295.1. GTDB lineage: Bacteria > Bacteroidota > Bacteroidia > Chitinophagales > Saprospiraceae > CALFUK01. The sequence goes on from CAYNMW010000138.1 coordinate 9,719, forward strand.
AGCGAATCGCACAAGTCTTTTAGAATCTTGTAAATCTCCTTCCGCTTCTCCAACTCCAACTCCATGATCTCGTTGTTGAGATACACAACTGACTCAGGTTCTAAAAAAGTTGTTTTACCAGTTCCCGATTCATCATGAATGATTCCTTTTATTTTTCTTTTGAATTCTGATGGAATCGACAACACTCTCCTACCGTTCCGAAAACTCTCACCAGATTGTGTGAGCATTCCCTGTTGTTTATACTTTGTCAGAATGCTATTGAACTCTGTTTGCACGTTCTGTTCTTTTAACCTAATTGACTTGCATATTTTGCTTAACTCTGGACTAGCATTTTCTCGCACTTCACCTTCTTCATTGATTACCTTAGGAATGATAGTCCTCAATTCAGTTGGCCTATCAAGGATATCTAACAATCCATAAAGTTGAGGCGTCTTCTCTTGTCTTTCAGAGGTGAAAAACGAATCGACTTCAGAAACAATGGAGATGAGTTGTTGAATTTCGCGAATTTCACTTAATTCCAAGACATAGCCTTGAGTAGACAAATGGTTTAGGCTTTCTGATACATTTTCGTAGTGAGCTAATGGGAGATCAATATCCTGGTCAAGGAAAACTTTGTAGTCTTTGACCAAATGCATTTCAGTTTTTATCAACTCTTTCTCATGCATAAAGGCTGTATGCTCAATCATCGCTTTAGCCGGCTGAGCAATACACAAGGACTGTATCAAATCCAAAACTTTATCAAACTCGATGCTTTTGTGTGCATCTGCAGGAATAAATTCCATTAGCTATATTATATGTGCAAAATTAACAAACAATTAGTCTTTATATTGTGGAATCAAATTGAATAGTTGACAATGGCAGGGAATAGTTATGGTACGATTTTCAAAATAACCACATTTGGTGAGTCACATGGCAAAGGCATTGGTGTAATCATTGATGGCTGTCCACCTGGCATTGATGTAGATGAAGGCTTAATCCAAACGGACTTAGATAGAAGAAGACCAGGACAATCAGCAATCGTTACACAACGTAAGGAAGCTGATCAAGTAGCAATTCAATCTGGAGTGTTTGAGGGTAAAACGACTGGAACCCCAATAAGCCTGTACATTGCTAATAAGGATCAAAAATCAAAAGACTACTCTCATATCGCAGATAAATTTAGACCTTCTCATGCTGACTTCACTTACAATTCGAAGTATGGCGTCAGAGATTATAGAGGCGGTGGACGATCATCAGCCAGAGAGACTGCTGCCAGAGTTGCTGCAGGAGCAATTGCCAAGACAATTCTACAAAAGGAAGGAATCTCTGTTCAAGCTTATGTATCAAGAGTAGGTAAGCTACAACTTGGCAAAACATATGCTGAACTAGATTTAAGCAAAACAGAAGATAATATACTACGGTGTCCTGATCCTGAGAAAGCAGAGGAAATGATCTCATACATCAAAGAGATTCGCAAAGAAGGAGACACAGTTGGTGGCATGGTGTCCTGTGTAATTAAAGGATGTGCCGCTGGTCTTGGTGAGCCAGTGTTTGACAAAC
>CAYNMW010000139.1:0-9468 GCA_964398295.1 uncultured Saprospiraceae bacterium
ATAGGTGCGGCTCCAGATACATTACATCTAGAATTTTGAAGTCCAAGACCTGAGATAATTTTCTTTTTCACCATTGAAGAGATAAATGGAATTTTAAGCATTGTATCCATTTTCTTCTGGGGCATTTTTTCTAAAATTGTCAACATAAACTTTGTCCAAATCCGAGGCACTGCAAAAAACACTGTTGGTTTTGCATGGGCGAGATTTTGACCAAATCGAGCTAAATTCTCTGTAAAGAAAATTTCACCTCCGTAGGTTATAACTGCATTTTCAACAATAGAACGCTCTGCTATATGATTTAAAGGTAGAAATGAAAAGAATCGATTATCTCCTGTATCAGATAATTCTAAAGCATTGTAATCTTTTGTTTCTTCAAGTAGTGAAAAGGGAGTTAAATAATTGAGCATAACTCCTTTTGGAGTGCCTGTGGTGCCAGAGGTAAAGACTATAGTCCACAAATCATCCATATTTTGAGATGGAAATCCTTGAAGTGGCTCTGTTGTTTTTAAAATCTCATCCCAATCTTCGCCTCTCTCTATCTTACTATTTCCTTCATAATGTGGAAATCGAATAACAGGCATATCCTGAGGAACGCCTTTTCCCATATCATCCCAGACTTCTGTCTTTCCTACAAAGAGGAGATCAACATCACCTAATCTGAGAACTTCTTCAATCTGACCTCCAGTTAAAGTGGGGAAGAATGGAACTGAAACATGACCAGCCATCATGATTGCCAAATCAGCAATGATCCATTCACGACAATTTTTAGAAACAAGTCCAATGTGGCTTTTTGGTTTTAGTCCTTTTGTATGAAGGTGAGCCGCCATCTTTCTCGCCATTTGACCGACCTCATACCAAGTATAGGTTTCCCATCTATCTCCAAAAGGTTGATGTAAAAATGGTTTATTACCTCTTGCAGTTTCTTGTTTATAGAAATATTGAATAATTGTTTCTCCCATAATTTATGCAGTTAATCCTCCATCTACTGGTAAAGCATGACCTGTAACAAAACTAGCCTTATCAGAAGCCAGCCAAAGCATTGCATCTGCCATTTCCTGAGGTGTTGAAAATCGTTTCATCGGTATGCCCTGCTTTAACTTTTCAGATAAGCCTTCACTTATTTGATCCATTACTTCAGGGTTAAATAAGGAAGTGACAGTGAAGACTGGACACAAGGCATTGATTCGAATATTTTGTCTGGCATATTCCATTGCTGCAGTTTTAGTCATACCCACAACCGCGTGCTTGCTCGCTACGTAAGGCAAACTACTTGGTAGTCCCCTCAGACCAGCAATAGATGCCGTATTGATGATCACTCCGGCAGTTTGCTTGACCATTACCTTCAATTCAGCCTGCATGCAATAAAACACTCCAGTGCAGTTGATGTCCATCACTTTTGCAAAGTCTTTATGATCAACATCGGTAGTCCTGGTTGGCATACCACTAATACCAGCATTATTGATCGCAACATCCAATGACTCATAAGTAAGCATTGTGGTTTCAATCATATTATTAACCTCGTCTGCATCAGCAACATTGCATTTCACAAAAATTGCTTCACCACCAGCAGACAAAATCTCATTCACCGTAGATAATCCTTGTTTCTCATTGACATCAGCAACAACAACCTTAGCTCCATTTTCTGCGAAAGCAAGAGCTGCAGCTTTACCTATTCCAGATGCTGCACCTGTTATTAAAACGACCTTATGTTTAAGTCCAATATCCATGTAATCAATTAATGTCTAACAGATCCTCCAGAAATACATAATGTACTACCAGTTACGAATCTTGCTTCTGAAGAAGCTAAATATAAATATCCATGAGCGATATCAATAGGATCAGCAATCATTCGAGCAGGAATTTGCTGTTTAGCTCCTTCAATGATCGCATCAGGCATCATTTTCGTCATTTCTGTCAAGGTAAAACCAGGAGCAATTGCATTAGCCGTAATACCATACTTTCCTAATTCTAATGCCCAGGTCTTTGTCATTCCTATGATTCCAGCTTTCGCTGCAGCATAATTGGTCTGACCAAAATTCCCCCATAATCCAGTGGTACTTGAGGCCGAAATAATTCTACCATAGTTTTGCTCTCTCATTGCAGGCAAAACAGCTTGCGTACAGATGAACACGCTGGTAAGGTTGACATTAATCACAGCATTCCAATCATCAATCGTCATTTTTGCAAATGACTTATCCCTTGTGATTCCAGCATTATTGATGAGTATATCGATCCGACCATATTTATCATGTATTCGCTTTGTTTCTGCAAGGATTGCCTCTTGGTCTGTGACTGATACTTTTGTAAATTCTGCTACGCCTCCATTATCATTAATGGACTTAGCAGTTTCCTCACCTATATCAAGCAAATCCCAGATAATGACTTTTGCTCCTTCTTTTGCAAACAATTCTGCAACTGCCTGCCCAATACCTCTGGCACCTCCAGTCACAATTGCTACTCTATCTTCTAATCTCATATTTGTATAGTTTACTTTAATTTTTGTTTAGGGTATGACGACTACTTTTCCTTTGACTCTTCTATTCATCATATCTTCTAAGGCCTTTGGAGCTTCCTCTAATGAATATTCCCGATCAATATGCGGTTTTAATTTCCCTTCACCATGCCATTGGATAAGTTCCATCGTATTTTGCATATTGGCAGAAGTATTCGTTTGTGCAAATCTGCCCCAAAAAACTCCAACGATATCACATCCTTTCAATAAAGGTAAATTCATTGGGATTTTTGCAATCCCAGCTGGAAAGCCTACAATCAAGAATCGTCCTTTCCATGCTGTAGCTCTAAGTGCAGCTTCTGTATACTCTCCACCTACGGGATCATAAACCACATCTGCACCTTTACCTCCAGTTAATTCTTTGATTCTTTCTTTTAAATTTTCGTTTGTATAATTAATCACTTCATCAGCTCCGAGCTTTTTACACAAGTCTAACTTTTCATCTGTAGATGCACATGCAATAACCTTAGCTCCTATTAATTTACCCAACTCAATTGCTGCCATTCCTACACCTCCTGATGCACCAAGAATACAAAGCGTTTCTCCTTCTTTCAATTTTGCCCTGTCCTTTAGTGCATGGTGAGAGGTACCGTATGCCATTAAAAAAGATGCTGCAGTTTTAAAATCCATTGATGGAGGTTTGGGGAAAACCATTCCGGCATTGACATTCGCTTCTTCTGCAAAACCGCCAAATGAACCAGCACCAAAAACTTCATCTCCGACTTTTAGGTGCTTCACTCCTTCACCAACTTCTTTTACAATTCCAGCAAAATCCCCTCCTGGAGAAAATGGAAGTTCTGGCTTAAATTGGTATAAGCCCTGGATTATTAAAGTATCTGGATAATTGACACTACAAGCTTTTACTTGAACCTTTACCTCCTTTGGACCAGGGGCTGGGAGTGTTATGTCCTCAATGACAAGTTTGGATGGAAGACCCAATTCTTTACACAATACTGCTTTCATAATTAGTTGATTATAAATTTATCGCCATCATCTGCCAGTACAATATCACCATTATAAATTTTAGCCAAGCCTTGTGTGTACAAGCGAGAGATTACTTTTCGATCTGGTACAGGGGCAAGATGATTTAATACTAATTTTTTGACATTGGCCTCTGCCGCTACTTCTGCAGCTTCTACATTACTTGTATGGTAATCAGTAACATCAGTCAAAATTTTCTGATTCCGTGACAAACCCATTTCGCCATTTATTCCACTAATCTGCTGGACAAGATCCTTTAACATAGCTTCGTGTATCAGAAGGTCTGCATTTTTTGATTGGGCAATTACATTTTGATTTTTATTGGTATCACCACTCAAGACACACTTCTTGCCATTGTATTCGATCTTGTATCCAAAATCTGGAGACACTGGCTCATGTCCCACATCAAATGCCGTAATCTTTATCCCATCTTGAGTGTAAACCAAAAGTTCGCTATTTTCATTAACAATGATTTCATTGGAGACGGCATGAGAGACAGAGATATCCATTATGTCAGCTCCGTGATGATGTACTCTATATTGGTTTTCCTGGGCGAGAAGTTGCTTGGTTGCACTTGTCACCGCATTGGTACCAACAGGTCCTGTGACGCGTAGCGCCTCATCTCTACCCAATTGCCAACTTCTGTTTATTAAATAAGGAAGATCGATATAATGGTCAGAATGCAAATGCGTCAAAAAGACCTGCTCAATGTCTCGCATTGGGAGATTTAAGTTTTCCAATTTTTGAACAGAACCATAGCCAATATCAAAAATGAAAAATTTGCCATTCACAAAAACAGCAGTACAGCTTTGAGCCCTATTGGAAGGAAATGGTGCTGAAGTACCAACCGTGTAGACAACAATGTCTTCTGTATTAGAGAGCAATTTTTCTCTTAATTCAATATTGTTTTCGAGTTGTGACTTAATGGCATTTGAAAATAAATTAGCAGTATTCTGTGATGTATAAATCATCATAACGACTCCTATCATCAAAAACAGAACAATCAATCCAACTAAAATTCTAACCCACTTCCTATTCATAATTCTTAATAAACTCTATCATTACATTGGCAATTTCCTGCCCTTTATCTTCTTGTAAAAAATGCCCTGCATCTGTAATGATTTGATGCGGCATTTGATCTGTGCCTTTAAAATACTTTTGAAATATTTGTTCGCCACCTTTTGTAATAGGATCCTTGTCACTAAACAAACACAAAAATGGCTTTGTCGATTGTGATAGTGTTTGGAATGCTTGCAAGTTAACGGGAACTGCAGGATCGTTCTCATCAATCGGCACTAAGGATGGAAATATTTTGGCTCCTGCCATATAAGTTGCATCAGGAAATGGAGCTACATATGCGGCAATCTCCGCTTCTGATAATGAACGCACAGTAGAATTCTGCATAACCTTTTGCACGGCTAAATACTCTGTAGTCCTACTATATTCTCTCCATTCTAAAAAAGCGTCAGATGGCTTTCCTTTACCAATTGGCATTCCCGTATTGCCTGCTACGATTCGAGCAAATCGATCATTATCTAAACCAGCTATTCTTAGGCCTAATAGACCACCCCAATCCTGGCAAAACATATTGATTCCAGTAAGATCAAGTTGCTCAATAAAACTTTGCAACCAGTTCGTATGTGAAGCATACGTATACTCATCCATGTCTACGGGCTTATCAGATTTGCCAAATCCAATCAGATCAGGTGCAAGTACACGGAATCCAGCTTCCGCAAAAACAGGTATCATAAACCGATACAGATATGACCAACTAGGCTCACCATGCAACAGCAATACCACTTGACCATCTTTAGGCCCTTCATCGACGTAATGCATTCGTAGTTCGGGTGAAACTTGTATATAATGAGGACTAAATGGATAATCAGGTAAATTGGCGAACTGATCATCTGGGGTTCTTAATACTTTCATGTGCAATCAGGTATCTGTAAATATAATCAACTCATAACAAGATTAAACTCAAAGTAAACTTTTTAGACCCTTGTCAAGAAGAAATTGCAGATATATATGGTACTGAAGACTAAATCAAGTATTAAATCAAGTATTAACTATAGCCAGATACAGACAATTTTATTGAAAACTCGGATTCATTTGCTTTTCTTTGCGTCAAATTTTACAGTGCAACATGATAGAGAGCTGTTTCAGGATGATGATTTTGTTAATATGTATCATACTACCTATAACATTTTCTGCACAAATTGCTGGGGTAACTGCAACAAAGGTAAGTTCTTTCAGTGCCCGGACACTCGACAAATACGGAGTAGAATTTGAACCTAATTACGGGATCAATAGTGCTTCAAGGTTTTGGGATGAGAATGGCAATTCAATTGCAATTTATCAATCTGCAGATAGTATTGCCTTTAGTTCAAGTCTAGGTTTGCGTTTTGGGTATGCCTTCTCAGAACATTTTGAAGTAGGCGCTTTTGTCACTGACAATGGAAGTAACTGGTCAGCTAAATACAAATTGACTGATAGCGACAAGTTTGCTACTGCTGTTTTTGCAGGTATGTTTGTTCCCTTTGGGGCTAATACTGTTATTGATCGATCTAATCGGAATCCCAACCAAGTCAGAACATTTGGTTTGGGGCTCGCAGCAACTTATGACTTCTCCGATAAAAATTCAATTGATGCCAATGTACAGTATCAGGACTATTTTAGAAATACTCCAGAACTAAACAACAATGATATTTTTGCTTCAGTGGATTATGGCCATTACATATTTAATAATGATGTCTTACTAGTAGGCTCTTTTGTTTATCAAAGTAGTTCAGCTGATTTTGGCAATCAAACTCTGTTAAGCTTTACGCCTGGTATAGGTTTGGAGATGAATTCCAATTTTATCATCCTGTTCAATGGTCAATTCAGCTTGATTGGCACAAATGTCCAAAATACCACAGGATTCAATGTTGCTTGGACAATGGTTTTCTAGGCGTTCTATTTCAACACTCAATTTCTTCGATCTATGAATAAGGGAGTTGCTGCATATTCTTAAAGTTGGTTATTTTTGAATCTAATTCTTAGAATGCAAGTTCGCTACATCAGTTTTATACTTATTGGGATAATTATTCTAGCTGGCTTTAGATCAGATAAAGATTCTTATACTGTAAGTAGTATTCGCTCTTCCTACATCAGTTATCTCAATCAGTTTCAAGAGTCTATTTCTACATTTTCAAATGCCCTAATTTCTGACACTTCGACTGAACAGATCGAAAGGGCACATCAAGAAACGAGAAAGACTTACAAACGTGCGGCTTATCTGCTGAACCACTTTGATCCTGCAGTTGTCAAACTGTCTTTTAACGGTGCTCCCTTACCAGTCCCAATGCAGGAAGGATATCAGTATGTAGCAAAAGAACCAGTTGGCCTACAAGTCATAGATGAAATGATGACTGAATCAGACTTAGACAATCAAGCGCTTCTTGAGTTATTAAAACAGATGGATAACACCTTGAATACGATTATACCTCTGGAGCAAACAAGATACATTGACGAACAACAAATCCTAGAAGCGATGAGAGAACAACTCATTCGGATTGCGACATTGCAATTGACTGGTTATGACACGCCAGGATCTTTATCGGGTGTTTTAGAGTCGAAATTTGTACTCGAAGTGATGCTGGCTGATTTTAAAAAATTCTCACCTCTTCTTACAGGGAAAACGGAAATTGTCTTCAAAGAAATCACAGCATTGTTTCAAGCATCAATTGATTTCATACAAAACGATATTGCATTTGATACATTCAAACGCACAACTTTTCTACGTGACTACCTTAATCCGCTTTCATTCCAACTACTAGTCTTTCAGGACATGTCTGACATCTCATTCAGGCATGAAGAAACTAGAATGGAAAAAAGCTGGAACGATCGATCTTCACATTTATTTGGGGAAACATTTTTAAACGTTTATGCTTTTGCAGGAATGCGACCTCATGAAGACAATGAACATCTTCGAAAACTGGGGGCATATTTGTTTTATGAACCTAGACTTTCTGACAGTCAACAAATGAGTTGTGCTACCTGTCATCAGCCAGACAAGGCATTTACAGATGGCAAGCAATTGAGTATATCTAATCACCTTTCTTCTAGCCCATTACGGAATACACCAACATTATTAAATTCAGTGTACTCCAAAGACTATTTCTATGATTTACGCTCACACCTTTTAAGAGATCAAGTGTTGGCTGTCATTGAAAATCCTGCAGAGTTTAATGCGAACTCTGATAGTCTTGCACAAGTCATTGTGCAGAGTCCCGGATACCGAAAACTATTTGAAGCCGCATTTCCAAACAAGAAAGGAGGCTATGACAGGAATCAGATATCAGCTGCTATCAGTAGCTATGTGACATCGTTGTCATCCTTTTCCTCAACTTTCGATCGATACATGAGAAGAGAATTGGATGTAATCGATGCAGAAGTAGAAATGGGATTTGATTTGTTTATGGGAAAGGCAGCATGTGGCACCTGTCATTTTGCACCAACATTTAATGGTCTTGTTCCGCCCTCTTATGACGAAAATGAATCCGAGGTACTTGGAGTGCCTAACTTCTCAATGGATAAGATTGATGATGACATTGGAAGATTAGGTAGCCAGCGAAAAAGCGATGATCTGGAACACTTCAAGCATTCATTCAAAACAACGACTGTGAGAAATGTCTCCGTTACAGCTCCTTATATGCATAATGGTATTTATGATACATTGGAAGAGCTTATCGATTTTTACAATAATGGTGGAGGTGAAGGAATGGGCTTATCCGTCAATTATCAGACACTGAGTGGTGATTCACTTCACTTGACATCAACTGAACAAACTCAACTCATTGCCTTTATGCACAGCCTAACGGATACGGCAATTACGTATTTCAAACCAGATACACTTCCGCGATTTTATGAAGCCGGACAGTTGGATTCAACAATCAGATTAGTAGACTATGAATGATGTAGAGCAAATAAACAAAGCCCATTCAAGATTGCAAGGATTGATCCACAAGACCAATCTGATTCGATCTCCATACCTAAGTGAAGAGGTACAAGGGAATGTATATTTGAAACTAGAAAACGAACAATTTACAGGCTCATTTAAAGCAAGGGGAAGTTTAAACAAATTGTTGATTCTCAAAGAAAATGGAAATAGTCAGGCAGTGGTCACCGCATCGACTGGTAATCACGGGCTCGGGTTTTCAAGAGCATGTAAACTGACTGACACTAAAGGGATTGTTTTCCTACCGAAAACTGCTGCTCAAGCAAAGGTCAAAAAATTGAGGTCATATCCTGTCGAATTAAAATTCATAGATGGATCTTCGCTTGACACTGAAATTGCAGCAAAGTCATTTGCTGCTGAACAAGATCTTATTTGGGTTTCGCCTTATAACGATTATGATGTCCTTCATGGTCAGGGTACAATTTCATGTGAATTGATGGAGCAATTAGATCAGATAGATTGCTTGTTTGCATCAGTTGGTGGTGGAGGATTGATTGCGGGCAATGCATCTTACTTAAAATCATTGCATCCTTCAATGAGTATATATGGTTGTCAACCAGAATTGTCACCAGAAATGAGCTTGAGTGTAAAAGCAGGAAAAGTGGTTGATTTAGAAGAAAATCTTCCAACATTATCTGATGGTTCTGCAGGTGGCATCGAGCAAGACACTGTTACTCTATCCTACTGCCAGCAATATATTGATCAATTTGTGTTGATTTCGGAAGAAGAGATTAAGGCAGCAATTAAACAAGTAGCACATGAGCACAACAAGGTCATTGAAGGTGCAGCGGGTGTGAGTTATGCAGCTGTTTTAAAAGAAAAAGAAGCATTAGCTGGGAAGACGGTAGTTGTCATTATCTGTGGGGGGAATATTTCTATTGATGTGTTTAAATCTATTATTTAAAGGGACAAAGATTTGACAAGTTTTTGAGGCACAAAGATTTGACAGGTTTTTGAAACCAGAAGATTTGACAGGTTT
>CAYNMW010000139.1:9568-11029 GCA_964398295.1 uncultured Saprospiraceae bacterium
TTTTTGAGGCACAAAGATTTGACAGGTTTTTGAAACCAGAAGATTTGACAGGTTTCGAAACCTGCTAAATCTGTTAAACAGGCGATTGATATCCTTTGCTGTCGATCATTGTTTTAGCGATTATCTCGCATAGTATTTCGGATGTACCTCCACCAATTTGACCTAGTCTTGTATCACGAAACATTCTAGCCAGCGGATAGTCTTCCATAAAACCATAACCACCAAACATTTGTAGGCACTGTGTTACTACCTTGTCTGCCATTTGAGTGCAGACGAGTTTTGCCATTGAAGCTTCTTTGACTAGGTAGTCTCCATCTTGATAGCGATCGTATAGGCTGTAACAAAACTGACGGTTCATCTCAATTTCGGCAGCCATTTGTGCTACTCGATGTCTTAGCACCTGGAATCGATTGATCTTTTTACCAAAAGCTTCACGCTCACTCATATATTGCAAGGTGACTTCTAAGGCATAAGCGGAAGTAGCAACTCCACCATTTGCCATTGCAAGACGCTCTGAGACAAAATGCTGCATAATATAAAAGAAGCCATGATTTTCTTTACCCAGTAAATTTGACGCTGGTACTCGAACATTATCCATCGCGATCTCTCCAGTATCAGATGATCTCCAACCGAGCTTGTCTAAAGCTGTGGCACTCAATCCTTCAGTATCTCTATCTACAATAAATAGACTGATCCCTTTTGCCTTTAACTCGGGAGCTGTTTTCGCTACAATAATTAAGAAGTCACTGAGTACACCATTTGTGATAAAGGTCTTAGAGCCATTTAAGATATAATCGTCACCATCTTTCACGGCTGTTGTTTTAACGGCTTGTACATCAGAGCCCCCAAACGGTTCTGTGATGGCAAGACAACCAATTTTCTCACCTTTAATACCAGGAACTAAGTATTTCTGTTTTTGTTCTTCTGTGCCTTCATGTTTCAGATGTGTCAATGCAAGCATGGGATGAGCTCCTATGGATGCACCAAAACCACCAGAGTTCATTCTTGCTATTTCTTCGTCGAATATGACACTATACCACATGTCACCTTCTGATCCTCCATACTTTTCTTCGTGAGTCATACCGAAGAAACCCATTTCTCCAAACTTGCGGTAAATGTCTCTAGGTAGTTGACCGTCCTTTTCCCATTGGTCAATATTTGGTCTGACCTCTTTTTCCAGGAAATCTCTAAACGTCTGTCGGAATAAATTGTGTTCTTCTGTGAAGTAGTAAGATTGCGTATTCATTAGGTGTGCTTTAGAAATAGGAAACCCCGTGATGACATTACACCACGGGGTTTATATGGTTACCTATTCATTCCAAATTTAATTGTTGATTATGGAGAATTCAACCCTTCTATTCTCTGCTCTTCCTGCTGCAGTATTGTTATCTGCAATAGGAGATACCTCTCCAAATCCAACTGATCTTAACCTCGTTGGGCTAATACCCTTCGAAACTAAGT
>CAYNMW010000140.1:0-10983 GCA_964398295.1 uncultured Saprospiraceae bacterium
ACATTAAAACATTAAATATGCCATCAATCGTTGTACTTTTTAATTTACAAGATGCAGAAGCCAAATCAAAGTATGAAGCCTGGGCAAAGTCTACAGATCTTCCTACTGTGAAAGCATTGCAATCCATTGATGACTTCAAGGTATACAGACTAGATGAAGTTATGGGAACGGGAGATAGGCCACCCTACCAATATTGTGAGGTTATAGAGGTCAATGATATGGCAACATTCGGGACAGAAATTGGGACAGAGACCATGACCAGAGTTGCGCAAGAATTTCAAGGCTTTGCAGATAACCCCATTTTTATTGTCTCAGAGCAAATTGGATAAATGAGAGGTTTAAGAGGAAAAACTGCAATTATTACGGGGTCTGGTAGAAAGAAAGGCATAGGTGAATCCATTGCAAAATATTTGGCGAAGAAAGGATGTAATGTTGTGATCTCAGATATTGGCGAACCGTCAGGTAAAAATTTCAGTAAGACGCATATAGGTACAAGTGCTGACATGAGAGCAATAGTCAGAGAAATAAAAATGGATAATGGTCAGGCTATTGCGATCCCTTGCGATGTTAGAAAGTCAAAGTTGATTGAAGACATGATTAAAAAGACGGTCAGAAAATTTGGCTCTTTAGATATAATGGTAAATAATGCTGGTGTAGGATATATCATGGAACCATTCGAAGAATTTAAAGAATCGAGTTGGGATGCTGTTCTTGACGTCAATTTGAAAGGTGCATTTTTATGTTCGCAAGCAGCTGCAAGACAAATGATCAAACAAGGCAAAGGTGGATCAATCATTAATATTGCAAGCCAGGCTGCTAAATCAGGTTTCCCTTTTGCGGCTGCATACACAGCATCAAAACATGGACTGGTCGGACTAACAAGAAGCAATGCTGTTGAATTAGGAGCGCATAAAATTAGAGTCAATGCAGTTTGCCCAAACCATATCACAACAGGTTTAGGCCATTGGCAGAATAAATTCTTCAGTGAAAAATTGGGTTTGAATTATGAAGATTATCTCCAGAGCATAATTGATAAAAATCCACTGGGTAGAACTGGGCAAGTGGAAGATATTGCCAGAGCTGTTGCATTTTTAGCTTCTTCCGATTCAAGTTACATAACTGGAGAGGCGATGAATGTGAGTGGTGGGGAGGAATACCATTAAAAGTGTTGAGTGCTGGGTGCTGAGTTGGATGAATTACAAGAATCAGCACATCAACTTATTAACTAATTAGAACATGAACTAATTAGAACATGAATAAATTAAAAAATCAAAGATGCAATTAGGCATAGATATAGGCGGAACATTTACTGATTTAGTTTTGTACAGATCAGACACACAACTATTGCAGTTCGCTAAAACGTTAACGACATATCCTGATCCGACAGTAGGTATATTTAATGGGATAAAAGAATTGAAGGATCAATTCAATCTTGATGTAACCAATCTGGATAAGATAGTTCATGGTACAACCTTAGTGACCAATGCAATCATCGAACGAAAAGGATGTAAGACAGCATTTGTCACAACTAAAGGATTTGAAGATGTTTTAGAAATTGGGAGGGAACTTCGGTATGACATCTACGACTTATTTCTGACAATGCCGAAACCGCTAGTGCCCAGAAATCTGCGTTTTGGTATTGAAGAACGCATTAGCAGTTCTGGCGATGTACTTATTCCATTAAATCAATCACAATTAAGCGAACTAGCCCAATCAATCACTGCTCAAAATGTTGAAGCCATTAGTGTTTGCTTACTTAATTCGTATGCGAATACTAGCCATGAAAAACAAGTCGGCCAATTTTTTAATGAAGAATTTCCTAAGCTGTATGTAAGCTTGTCGTCAGAGATCATGCCTGAGATCAGAGAATATGAAAGAAGTTCAGCCACAGCTATGAATGCTTATGTACAACCACTTACAGACCAATATCTGGAGAAACTGAAAGTTAATCTCATCAAAGATGGATTTTCTGGAAAACTGTTAATCATGAATTCAAGTGGCCGACTGACGACAATTGATGGTGCACGCAAATCGCCCATTCAATTATTGGAGTCTGGACCTGCAGGTGGTTCTATGTCTGGCGTCTACTTTGGCAAACAAACAGGCAATAACAATTTACTTTGCTTTGACATGGGTGGGACAACTGCAAAAGCCAGCCTTATCCATGAAGGCAAACCTGAAATAACAAATCAATTTGAAGCTGGGCGAGTCAAGCGATTTAAAAAAGGGAGCGGACTACCTGTTAGAATTCCTGTCATAGATATGATTGAAATTGGTGCTGGTGGTGGCAGCATTGCACGTATTGACACTCTTGGTCTACTTACTGTAGGTCCAGATAGTGCCGCTTCTAGTCCTGGTCCAGCTTGTTATAATCTTGGTGGCAAGAAACCCACTGTCACAGATGCTGATTTAATTCTAGGCTACTTAAATGAAGACTATTTTTTAGGAGGTACCATGTCTTTAAATAAAAACGCATCAATCAAATCTATTCAAGAAAATATAGCAGAGCCACTTAATATTTCTGTTGAAGATGCAGCTTTCGGAATCCACAGAATTGTCAACGAAAACATGGCCAATGCAGCTAGAGTTCACATTTTAGAGAAAGGAATGGATCCAAGACACTTCGGCATGATTGCCTTTGGAGGTGCAGGACCTGTGCATGCTTTTGAGGTCGCCCGTTTACTGAATGCACCTAGATTAATCATACCTGTTGGTGCAGGTGTAACTTCTGCACTAGGCTTTTTATTAGCACCTATGGCACAAGAACTTATTCACAGTCATGTACACAAACTTGACGCATTGGATTGGGATCATGTCAATAAGTTTTTAGCAGACATGGAAAAAGAGGCAAGCACATTTTTAACCAATTCAGGAGAAGATGCAAATGACATCACCATAAGGCGAATCATAGATATGCGTTACGAAGGACAAGGCCATGAAATAACAATTGATCTCCCTGCAGGAATTCTCTCTGAGGAATCAATAAAAGAAATAGAAGCAAGATTTATCAAAGAATACGAATTCAGATATACCAAAAGTCTTTCTGATATACCCTTACAAATGGTGACCTGGAAAGTACAAAGTATTGGTAAACAGCCTTCTTTAACGGTGAGAAAAGAACCAATGGCAAATGGCATTAATTCTGAAGACATTCGGTCTGTTTACTTTAATACTACTGGGTTCATCGATTGTCCCGTATACAAAAGATCTCAATTGGCAAGTGGATTCCAGCAATATGGTCCAATGATTATAGAAGAAAAAGAAAGTACTACGGTTGTAGGCTTGAATAGCACTGTCAGCATTGATCAACATTTAAACATAGTTATTGACTTTTTATGAGCAAGCAATATGACATCATCATCATAGGCGCTGGAACCGCCGGCATGGCTTGTGCAATTGAAGCTTCCTCAAAAGGAGCTCAGGTAGCGTTGATTGAAAAAGCTGATAAAGTCGGTGGAGCCATGCATTGGTCTGGTGGACATATGAGTGCTGGTGGAACACAGCTCCAAAAGCGACATAATATAGAAGATACTGTAGAAGATCATTTTGAAGATATCATTAGAATCAACAATAAAACAGGAGATCTTGCATTGATCAGAAAAGCTGTGGATGAAGCACCATTGACATTAAACTGGCTCGACGACAACGGTTTTGACTGGGCACCGGAATGTCCAAGGATAATTTATGGCCATGTGCCTTATACCAAAGAACGTACACAATACGGAAGCAATAAAGCAATGAGCATTTATAATACACTTCTACCCCATTGGCAAAAAAGTGTTGACAGTGGTCACATTCATTGTTTTCTGAACTCTGAATTTGTGTCATTCAATGAAGTAACTGATCAGGTGTTCGTACAGTATTCCAATCAAGGATCACCTCAGGAAATATCCGGACAAAATCTGGTTATCACCACTGGTGGATATGGCAGTAATCAGCAATTCTTCCAATCAAAACATGGAGATATTCCATACAACAGTTCGACCTATCCAACGGCGACAGGCGAAATGATCCGGTATCTGGAAACCAATCACGACATTCCATTCAGAATGGCTGATCTGCATTTACCAAGTTTAGGTGGACTAGAATTGGAACCCGGCAGCAATCGGTCAAACTTTAATGAGGCGTGGGCGATGGTTCTTACTTCTGTATACAGACAACCTAGAGACATATATGTAAATGTACACGGTAAGCGATTCATGGCAGAAGATGAAGTCAATGCTGACACAAGAGAACGAGAGGTAGTAAAGCAGGACAATTGGCAATTTTGGGTCATTTTTGATGAGGAAGGATTGCAAGCTAAGGACGAAAATGGAAATGAAAACCCAATCATTATTGGCTGGACTGTTGATCAAATTAAACAAGAGGCAGCAAAGAATAAGGCCATTTTTGTCAAAGATTCGATTGGAGAATTGGCAGCAGTTGCAGGTTTGCCAGCTGAAAATTTAACAACGACGATTAAAGATTTTAATGATTGTGTAGATAATCAAGAAGATCCTTTTTATCACCGAACACATTTAAAGCATAAGATTGAAACTGGTCCATTTTATGCAGTCAAAGTACACGCTTCTTTATTGGTCACATTTGGTGGTGTAAAAGTAGATGAGCAATTGCGACTCATTACAAAAGAAGGAAAAACATATGATCGCGTATATGCTGCCGGAGAAATACTTGGTCTGGGTGCAACAAGCGGCAATGCTTTTTGCAGTGGAATGGCAATTACACCAGCTCTTAGCTTTGGAAGAATTATCGCTAAACAATTATGTAATGTTGCTACTTAATAGATAAAACAGTATTATTGAAAAATAGTTAACTAACTTAACTAATTGAATTAAATAGATTGCAAGTACTAACAAAAAAAGACACATTTGATCCCATAAGTCTATCAATTTTATGGTCAAGATTGATCAGTATAGTTGATGAGGCAGGAACCACATTACAGCGTACATCATTTTCGACAGTCACTAGAGAATCTAATGATTTTGCTGTTGTGCTAATGGATGCACGAGGACGATCCATTGCTCAATCGAGCATTTCTGTTCCATCCTTTCTTGGTGTTTTGCCAATGCTGACTAAAGCACTTTTGAAAGATTATTTTCCCTTAGATACATGGAAAGAAGGAGATGTGGTGATGACTAATGATCCCTGGCTTTGTGCGGGACACAAGCCTGATATAGGGATTGTCTCCCCTATTTTTTATAGAGGCATCCTTATTGGCTTTATTGGGACAATTGCTCATTCTCCAGATATGGGAGGCGTATTATGGGGGGCAGGCTCACGTGATTTATATGAGGAAGGACTCTTGATACCTCCAACTAAATTAATGTCAGAAGACAAGCCCAATGATACGTTGTTTAACATCTTGCAACAGAATGTACGTGCCCCTATACAGACAATTGGAGATATCAAAGCTCAAATTGCTGCAAATGAACAAGGCATTCGGTCGTTACATAAACTCATGGAAGAAAATAATCTGTCTGACTTGGTTGCTCTTAGTGATGCAGTAATTGATTCTTCTGAAAAAGCAATGCGTACTGCCATCAGTGAAGCAAAAGATGGGACATTCACTTATAGTTACGAAACAGATGGTGATGGTAATGGCCTTGGTTGCAGATTTGAAATAGCCATTACAATCAAAGGCGATTCTATACATGTTGATTACGAAGGTACATCTGGTGCACACCCATTAAGTATTAATGCAGTAAAGAATTATACATACGCATATACTGCCTATCCGATAAAATGCGCGTTCAGTCCAGACGTTCCAAATAATGATGGTGCATTTTATCCAATTACGGTAGAAGCACCTGAAGGTTGTTTAGTGAATGCAAAAAAACCTTCACCACTTGGTGCTAGAAACATTACTGGCAATATGCTACACTCCGTAGTGTTTGGAGCACTTAGTAAAGTCATTCCTACCAAAATACAAGCAGACTGTGGGAGCGCATGTTGGTGCATAGTGCTTAATGGTGAACATAATGGGAAAGAATTTGTGGAATATTTCTTTCTCAATGGAGGGTATGGCGCCAGACCTGGAATGGATGGAGAGCACACCCTGAGTTTTCCAACAAATGTTGCCAATGTCCCCATTGAAGTATTGGAGAATGATATTCAGATTATGGTGACAGAAAAATCATTAGTGAATGGATCAGGAGGTGGTGGTGAATTTAGAGGTGGACTTGGTCAGCGATTTAGTTTTAAGAATGTCGGCGAACAATCAATCAATATCTCTATCTTAACTGAAAAAATTAAAACGCAGGCAAAAGGTATCTGTGGAGGAGAAGATGGAAAATCAGGAAGCATAAGTATTATCCCAGATAGACCTTTCCCCAAAAAAGGATTAGACAAATTACATCCTGGAGAAGAAATTATCCTCACCCTACCAGGTGGTGCTGGTTTCGGACCAGCTTCTGCTCGACATAAATCATTAATCAAATCAGATAAATCATTATCCTATACGACATAAATTATGGCTGCTAAAAATTTACCTCCTACTTATGACAAAATAGCTCAACATGAAGTGTTCCCGAATACAACCCATGATGAAAGAGCTCGATATAATTTTATTGCCAGTCTGAATAAGCATCTGGCTCATGTATCTAAGGGCAATTCTCTTGCATTTGAAAACGAAGTGAAACCAGCATTCAAAAAAGATAAAGGTCGCGACTTTGAAACAAAAGTTGAACTAGGAAATGCAATGGCAAAAAACCTGCATTACCAGACATGGTCAGCACTAAGGCGATGTACAATGGAGATGAGACAACAAGCAGGTAGATCATTGACATATAGACAGGCCGCCGAATTAAAAGAAAAAGTTGATGCATTAAATAAAGGTAAGGACTCTCTTATTTTGAACGATGACGTGAGCCCACCACCTTATCTTTTGGCCGTTGACAATCACCTGATGCCTGGCAGTTATCATACCGAGTTATTCGAAGGCGACGTATGCAATGCAGCAAATTATGATGGTGGTTTATTTGTCACAACGGCAGGACTCCTCGGAAAATTTTCAGACGGTGGTGGTCAAGCTATAGCCCAATGGGTCAAAAACCAAAATTCTGATTTTCACCCTAAGCGTATTTTAGACATCGGTTGTGGCATGGGACATAATACATTACCTATCGCTAAGTTATTCCCAGAAGCAGAAGTTATAGGTATTGACACAGGAAAACCAATGCTTAGATACGGGCACGCACGAGCAATGGCATTAGGCTATGACAATGTCAAATTTATGCAAGTCGAAGCATCAGAGATGCCTTTTGAAAATGAATCCTTTGACTGGATCCAAACGACTATGTTTTTGCATGAAACAGGAGGTAAGTCAATTTATAATATTATGCGCGAGATTTATCGTTGCCTAAAGCCTGGAGGATTGACCATGCATATCGAACAGCCGCAGTATACTGATGACATGAGTCTGTATGAGCAGTGGATCAGAGATTGGGATGCCTACAATAATAGCGAACCATATTGGTCTAAAATGCATGATATAGAGCCAAAAGATTTGATGACTGACTGTGGATTTGATCCTGCTGAATTTATGCAGATAGGCGTCAAAGCAATCAACGACCTGGATGATGGTACACAAAAAGCGGACGAACCAGAAGATCATGGCAGATCTCCTATTTGGAATGTATTTGGTGCCTGGAAAAAGTAATCTAAAATTAAGAAAATGGAAAACCCGATTGACTATATAAGTATTGCAGGCAATAAACCAAAAGGCAAACGCCCATACTTTTTTGATGATCCTGCTGTAGAACGAGTTTTAAATATCACGATGGCTGTCAGCATGGAATTAGCAGTTACCAGAGAACGAGTAGATACTTTGGAACGATTGCTTGAAGAAAAAGGAATACTAACCAGAGAAGAAATAACAAACTATACACCTGCCTCGAAGGTTATAGAAAGCGAGCGGCAACAATGGCATAGTGAATATATTTCGCGAATTCTTAGAATCATCCAACAAAGTATGGAAGAAGTAAAAAATCCTGACAAGACTTTGCAGGAAATTGCTGATGATATAGATAAAATGTAATGAACGTACTTGCTAATCGAATCCAATTTTTTTGGGATGCCATTATTGCAAATAAACTGGACGGTATTGAAGATGCTTATGTTCAAAGTGAAGATACATACGTTGTACTGGAAGGACCAAGGTATACAACCAGAACGTTTAAAGAAATAATCAGTGGTTGGCAGGATTTCACTTCTTCTCCCATTCAATTGACAAATACAAAATGGGTAGAAGGACCATACGAAGAGATCATTGGGGAAATGGGTTGGATTGCTGGTATTGCAGATATTTCAATTAAAGTTGAAGACAACGAATTTACCACTCGTTTTCGTTGCAGTTTTGTAATGGTGTCAATTGATGGTGATTGGAAAATTAAGCATGAGCATGTATCTGCACCTTTGCCAGATCCTTATGGGATTGGAGATTGGAAACTACAATCAACTGAATAAAAGGAAATTCTAAAATAATTATCAGAATAGCGGGATTTATTACCTACTGAACCTCTGATGGCATAGATTGGTAATATTGTAGTATATCTCTAATGTTCCTAAATATTTTTGGCTTTTTTGACATGAAATCATCCAGATTCACCCATTTTGCTTCCTTTATGTTCTCTGCTTTTTGTGGAATTAGCTTTTGTCTTTTAGCACTCATCAAATACCAGAATGTCTTTTTTAAAACTCTTTTCTTGTGAACGTTTCTGTATGTATGGTAGGTCGTTATTAATTTTTTTTCGATTTTGGGGTTTTTCGCACCAGTTTCTTCTACGACTTCTCTGATGGCAGCAGCTTTTTTCTTTTCATCAAGTTCCATTTTTCCTTTAGGAAGATCCCAAAATCCGCGTCTATGGATAATTAGACCTTCATTTTTTTCATTTATAACCAAACCTCCTGCAGCCTTGACAATCTTAAATAAGCTTTGAAAGTCTTTTCTTAATTTTTTGAGATTTGGTGAATAGATAGTAATTGTTTTATAGACTGAGGTCTTCTCTGCTAGATCAATATAATTGAGTAGGAACTTGGGTTTACCAGCATACCTTGCTATGATATCTGACTCATCATTTTTTTCCGGAACTCTGACCTCTGCCTGATCCGCTAAAATGAGTAAAGTTTCATTAATGTAGATTTTGTACATTTGCCTCGCTTCGAAATCGAGTGCAAAGATATGAATATTGAACATAGCTTAGCAACTAAGTTGCTATCAATTAAAGCAATTAAATTATCACCAGAAAAACCATTTACTTGGGCTTCTGGACTTCGATCACCAATTTACTGCGATAACCGTATTTCTCTTGCCTATCCAGAGGTTAGAAACATGATTCAAGAAGGCTTTGTACAATTGATTAAAGAGAAAAATTTCTCATGCGACTGCATTGTAGGTGTAGCAACAGCTGGTATTCCTCATGGAGCGATTCTAGCCGACAAATTAGATCTTCCTTTTGCCTATGTTCGATCAAAAGCTAAAGCTCACGGAAGACAGAATCAAATAGAAGGCAAATTGAATAGTAATGATCAAGTCGTTGTTATAGAAGATTTAATTTCGACCGGAGGCAGCAGTTTGCAAGCTGTACAAGTTTTAAAGGACGTTGGCATTACAGTTTTAGATGTATTTTCTATCTTTAGCTATAATCTCAGCAAATCAGAAACCAACTTTGCCAATGCAAATTGTTCATATTCTTCCTTGACAAACTATCCATCACTTTTAATTGCAGCAGAATCCGAAGGGTATATTTCAAGCGAAGAATATACCATTCTGAAAAAATGGTATGTAGACCCTAAGGCGTGGTCTGATCAATTTTTATCAAAAAATGATTAATCAATTACAATGTCCATATTTACAAAGAAATCAATAGACTTCCTTCACAGATATCTAAATAGTTCATCTCCTACTGGTTTTGAGACTGAAGGTCAAAAAGTATGGTTAGACTATATCAAACCCTATGTTGATGAATGGCATACAGATAATTATGGAACCCTTTATGGCATCATCAATCCCAAAAAAAAATATACCGTTGTCATAGAAGGACACGCAGATGAAATTTCCTGGTTTGTCAATTACATTTCTGACGATGGCTATATAAGTGTCATCAGAAACGGAGGTTCAGATCACATCATTGCTCCATCAAAACGAGTAAATATTTTCACAAAGAAAGGAATAGTTAGAGGAGTCTTTGGATGGCCAGCAATTCACATACGCCGAGGTAAAGACTCAAAATTATCTCCTGAATTAGAGAATATTTTTGTAGATGTAGGAGCAAAAGATAAAGAAGAAGTCTTAAAAATGGGCGTCCATGTGGGATGTGTACTTACCTTTGATGATGAGTTGGAAAGACTCAATAATCGTTACTATATAGGTAGAGCATTGGATAACAGAATGGGCGGATTCTGTATTGCCGAAGTTGCCAGACTATTAAAAAAGAACAAGAAGAAATTACCATACAGATTGTGTATTGTGAATGCTGTACAAGAAGAAATCGGCTTAAGAGGTGCTGAAATGATTGCCAATACAATCAATCCCGATGTAGCGATCATTACGGATGTTTGCCATGATACAAATTCTCCTATGTATACCAAAAAAATACAAGGCGATACGAAGGCTGGTCTGGGACCTTCTCTTACTGTTGCTCCAGCAGTACATAATAAACTATTAGACCTCATCATCGAAACTGCCGAAAAGAAAAAAATACCGTTTCAGCGGGCAGCTTCTTCAAGAAGTACTGGGACAGACACTGATGCATTTGCTTATTCTAATGGTGGCGTACCGTCTGCATTGATTTCTCTTCCACTTAAGTACATGCATACTACTGTAGAAATGGCACATCAAGAAGACATTGAAAATGTGACAAAATTGATTTATGAGACGTTATTGAAAATCAAAAACAACCATAATTTCAAGTACTTTTAACCCAATGTCGTTTAGTTAAGAGAATTACAAAGCGCCGTTAGGTGCGAAATATTTGTAGCACGGTG
>CAYNMW010000141.1:0-10803 GCA_964398295.1 uncultured Saprospiraceae bacterium
ATTTTATAAAAATTATATCGCTATATTAGATTGTACTTAAAATTAATTTCTTAGACCAACTGCAAATGTGTACTCAAAAGTCGTCAATACCAACTTTATAGCGCATCTTTCTATCCGTTCGAGAAATAACTTTTATTAACCCGTTTTTTATTTATTAATTTAAACATTAAATTATGCATACCCTTAAATTGGTAAGTCTCTTACTGACTTACTTCCTATTCACAAACTGGCTGTATTCACAATGCCAGATTACGGATTTTCCTAACACAACAAACGGAGGCATTGTCGATGTAGATGATGATGGTCCTTCAGTCTCTGACAATGATATGGTGGAGATAAACGGCAATATTTTCTTTAGCGCAACAGATGGCCTTAATGGTCCGGAATTATGGAAGATAGATGCGGTGACGAATGAAATTGAATTGGTAAAAGACATCAATCCAGGAAGTGACGGTTCTTTCCCTTCTGATTTTTTTAATTTCAATGGTAATCTCATATTTTCAGCCAAGGATGATGTGTCTGGTTCTGAATTATGGATTAGCGATGGTACTGCGAATGGTACAATGCTTTTAAAAGATATTCTCCCAGGGTCATCAAGCTCAATTCCACGAGATTTTCAACAACTTGGAAACGAACTTTTCTTCAGGGCCTTCAATGGGACTGCCTTTGTGTTATGGAAATCTGATGGAACTGAATCAGGTACTGTAGAAGTTAACGGAATTAGCCCAAACACTTATAATAGTGTTTCTGATGTTGCAACATTTGGGACAAGTCTTTTATTTTCAGCTAGCACGGCAAATGAAGGAACTGAACTTTGGTATACCCATGGGACCGCTATTGGTACACAAATGATAAAAGATATTAATCCAGGACAAGAGTCATCTTTTCCTAGAGATTTTACATCAGATGGGCAAACTGCTTTATTTGCAGCAAGAACTGAAAACGAGGGCTTTGAATTATGGAAAACTGACGGAACACCTATAGGCACAGTCATGATAGAAGATATTCGTTCTGGTACATCCAGCTCTTTTCCTTTTGGATTTACAGAATTTAACAATGAAATTTATTTCTCTGCTAACGATGGAATTAATGGAACAGAATTATGGAAAGCCAATGGAGGTAATATTGAACTGGTGAAAGATATTTACCCTGGCTCCGGTTCTTCCGTTCCTAGGGATTTGACGGTATTTAATTCAAAATTATATTTTAGTGCTGATGATCCAATTAACGGTTATGAGCTATGGCAATCAGATGGTACGGAGCAAGGAACAACCTTATTAAAACAAATTGCACCAGGAAATGCATCATCATCCCCCAGATATTTAGTGACATCTGATAATTACTTATACTTCAACGCTTCTACAATTGCAGACGGAGAAGAACTATGGAGAACTGACGGTACTGCTGCTGGTACTGTTTTACTTGGCAATATTGCAGCTGGTTCTATAAATAGTACGCCAGGTGCTAGAGTAACTGTAGGAGATGATATTTACTTTATGGCTACAGATGACATTTACGATTATGAAATATGGAAATACGATGATGGTAATGATACCCTTGAAATGCAAGGAGACATCAACGGAGTCGAAAATAGCGATATCCACCAAATAATAGAATGTGATGATGATGCACTTATATTTAGTTCATTCATCGATGGTTTTACCATTAATGAATTAGACTTAACAACAGATTCTATCTCCATAAGCATTAATGATCAGGGGAATCTCGTAACAGTAGGCGCTTACTTTGGTAAAATTGATGATATTTTTTATTTCTCAGGGTTTGATGGTATAAATGGGACTGAGTTGTGGAGATCTGATGGTACTGTGGCTGGTACCTATATGGTAAAAGATATTAATCCAGGGAACTCAAGTTCTACTCCACGTGAAGGAGTAATTCTTAATGGAAAATTATATTTCTCTGCATTTAAACCTGATGGCACTGGACTGTGGGTAAGTGATGGCACTAGTCAAGGGACATATTTAATTAAGGATACAGTTCTAGCCGGAGGATCAGGCCCTAGTGAATTAGTCGTATCGGGCAACAGGATTTTCTTTAGATCAATACCGAATTATTGGGTGAGTGATGGTACCACAGCAGGGACAATTTTGTTGATGAATGAAAGTGCTCATTTCGCAGAACCATTTTTAGGTGGTGTTATATTTAGAAGAGGTATTAATAACATAGGTGTCGGAAGTGAACTGTATTATAGTGGCGGTACACCAGCATCTACAGTGTTAGTTAAAGATATAAGTCCAGGGCCATTGTCTTCATCTCCATTTAATTTTACAGTATCAGGAAACAGAGTCTTTTTTGTAGCCGATGATGGGATAAGTGGTCGTGAATTGTGGGTAACTGATCTAACTGATCAAGGAACTTATTTGGTAAGTGATATATTCCCCGGCAGTTCATCTAATAATATTTTTTCAATGACAGCATTCGGTAATGGTGTTGTTTTTGGAGCACGGACAGATCAGGATGGTAATGAACTTTGGAAGTCTGATGGCACTAATGCGGGAACACTTATGATTGCTGATCTCAATCCTGGTTCAGCGGGTTCGAATCCTCAAGAATTTATTACAATTGGTCAAGATATTTATTTTTCGACAAGGATTGATAATCAAGTCGAATTATGGAGATCCGATTGTACTGCAGCAGGGACAGTTCAACTGACTGATTTTGCTGGATGTACTGTAAAAACATTCGGTATTAATCCTTTAATTAGTTGTGGTGGTAATATTTACACTATTCATTCGACAGGAAATAGTACTGGAGAGATTTTTCAAATTAATTGTGATCCAACTGACTGTATTAATACACAAGAAAATACATGGACAGGCCCACAACAAGGAATATGGCAAAACACACCTTTTTACTGGGATCAAAAAACGATCCCCACTTATTGTGATGATGTCATTGTACCAGCTGGTACAAACCTTCTTATTGATGATACGAAAATAGCGACATGTCGCACTCTAGATGTGAAGCCAGCGGCCTCTCTAGAAACCTTAATTAATGCCGAACTTGATGTAAGATTGAGAAATTAAACGGCTATAATCTCTGTGTAACCTTAAAATCTAGAGGAGACTAAGAACACAACTTAGTCTCCTTTTTTATTTATTTGTATCGGTAAAATCCATGGAGCTGGTATGTCGTAGCTTGAATTTTTTGCCAAGTTAAACTTAGGGTCAACAAACTGTTGCTTTGGCCTTCCATTCAAACTACAAAAACTCGCTACTGTAATCTTCGGATTTGATATGCCTTCCTTGATATATATAACCTTCATATACTGACCAAATTGATGCATCATGTCCGGTTGTGTAGCCATTTCTAATGCCTGTTTATTTGTCAGGTAATTTAATACGGGAACTCTATCTTTTGTCCCTTTATTCTTTTCTATAAAAAATATAGACATAGCACTCTTATCTCTCAGTTTCATATGCCAAGAAAAACGATGTCCTTCTTCTGTCCAATGTACATTTCCAGGAATGACAAAATGCCGTAACGGAATTAGGATTTGAAGAAGACAATATGCTG
Organism: uncultured Saprospiraceae bacterium; assembly: GCA_964398295.1. Taxonomy (GTDB): domain Bacteria; phylum Bacteroidota; class Bacteroidia; order Chitinophagales; family Saprospiraceae; genus CALFUK01. The sequence continues at coordinate 3,538 of CAYNMW010000141.1, forward strand.
CTACAAAAAAGATGACACCTCTATGTATATTGAAAGTGTTTTTCTTTTTTTTCTTTGGTTTAGACCGGAATGTCTTTAGTAGTTTTTTACACCATTCTCCAGAAAAAAATAAAGTTGTTGCAGCGATCATAAACCAAGGAAATACACCAATATTAAAAATGAAAGCATTTGCCAAATGAAAACAAACAGCAAAAATATAAGCAGCCAATCTGGTTTTCTTCCAGAGTAGGGCAGGGACAATCAAAAGGTCAAAAAATAATCCTCCATAGCTAAAGACTAACGCAGTAGAGTGTTGGGAGAAAATTGCAGGTAAATCACCATTTACTACATAGCTAGTAAACCAAGTAGCCATTGGTTCACCACGAATCCAATCAGTATTTATTTTTGCAATTCCACCAAAGACGTAAGGAATGGCAATTTGAAAAGTAAGCAACAGCGACATCCATTTTGGTAAATGATCTGCCCTAATGGATGGAAATAATTTTGCATCTAGTGAGTATTGTCGATGTGCAGGAATGACAACCAACAAAAATGAAATCAGACAGATCAAATAAAAATGGTTGAGATAATATGTTTTGTCCAGTAAAAACACATACATAAAACCAATCCAGAAAAGAAATGTACTTAACCGGTACATAAAACCTAATGCTATAAAAAAAGCAAGTATGCCAAGCAATCCAAAAACGAGATACATGCCATTACCTCCTAATGGTTGTATCCAACTCCATCCGAAGTAGCTGAAATGAAAATCAGGTACTATATAGTTGTGTTTGATCCAGCCATATTTGAAATACCTTGAGATTTCATAAACCATCAGGACGCCAAACAGGATTCTGAAAAAAGCAATTGAAGCAATGTGAGTTGGTCTAAATAAACGTTCCATCGAACAAGTACAAGTAATTTGTTAATGTATTATCAATATAATGATAAACAAATGGAATAAGCAGTAGTAGGGTGGCATATTGTTTGTCAGAACACCACAGTCTTATTCTCATTAATCAGAACACGATGATTGATGTGTGCCCAAACTGCATTAGCAAGTACAATCTTTTCGATGTCTTTTCCTTTCCTCTTCATATCTGCAATACTGTCTCTGTGCGTAATGGGTATGACATCTTGTGTGATGATCGGACCCGCATCAAGTTCTTCTGTAACATAATGCGCAGTAGCTCCCATAAATTTTACACCTCTTGTATAGGCACTGCTGTATGGATCGGCTCCAACAAATGCTGGTAATGAAGAGTGATGAATATTGATGATTTGATTTGGAAATTCTTTGATGATATTGCCGGTCAATATTTGCATGTATCGTGCAAGAATGATGATATCAACATTATGCTCTTTGAATAGCGCTATTTCTTTTTGTTCTTGTTCAGCTCGCGTTTCTTTATTTTTCGGTACATGGTAAAATGGTATATCATGCCGTTTTGCAACCTTCTCAAATTTACGATGATTACTAACAATTAATGGTATATCAATATCCCATTCCGAAGAGTCATACCTTGATAGTAAATCATAAAAACAATGTGCATATTTGGAGACCATGATTCCGATACGAGGGCGGCAATCACAGAAGGTGATCTTCCACTCCATATTGAATTTATCCGCAATTAATGTTTTGAAAAAATCTTCTGTTTTTTCCTGTGGAATCCCAAAGCCATCTAATTCCCATTCAACCCGAATAAAAAAGTGTCCAATATCTCTGTCTACATGTTGATCTAGACTTATAATGTTTCCATTATTGTTCAAAAGGAAGTCGGTAATTGATGCAACGATGCCTTTTTGATCTGGACAATGTGCTATGATAATGGCGGTGTCTTTCTTATCTCTCATACTCTGTTTCGTAGTCGATTAAAGAGCTAAAAGCATACCATACTTCGATTATTCTGAGGCAATTCGGACTTAAATCCAATAAAAACAGTCATTACTGATGCCCAAACCGTCATAAGCAATGAACACATTACGTTTTAACGTAATTTGTTTTGACTTTACGAGGTTTTGGAAATATATTTTCGCGCATAAATCTTAGCAAAAACATAGGTAAACCTTGATGTTTAGCCGAAGACAAGCAGATATATTCAGATTTTACATATAATAGAAATAACATATATAATAATTTTTATATATTTACATCACAGATATTCAATTTGTAATCTATTACAAGAATATCTATGTATAATTTAGTATAATATATAGAACCAACCTGATGAAGAGTGTATCCCTAATAACAGCATTATTTCTGCTCGTTTTGAGTCAGAATATCTGGTCTCAATGTCCAGCTCTCTCATGCAACGATCGCGTTCAAATTAGCCTGGAAACAGATTGCGAATCTGTTATCACACCTGATATGCTAATTGAAAGTGGCCCAGGCGATTTGCTTACAGTAGAAATTTATGGAGACGCAGATACATTACTCGGAAATGTACTCACTGGATTAGAAGTCGGTCAAGACCTTTCCTACAAGATCAGCAATGACTGTGGTAATTCTTGTTGGGGTAATATTACATTGGAATACAATCAACCGCTTCCATTTGTGGATGTGCCATGTGCATTTGTCCCAGGTGTTAAAGTGGTTCGAGATGGTGCGCTCAATGTGCTTAATACGAGTGATTCATTAATGATTACAGCGGTTGAAGACTGTCAACGAACACTCTTGATTACGGTCTTCCATCGATTCGCATATAATGGAGGTGTAGATGCAAATGGAGAACCTATATGGGTGGATGATCAAGCTGTTATCACTCTACTTGATGAGAATGGGATTGAAAAAGCCACCTTTCAAATACCAAGAAGACAAACAGTTGTAGAAGTATTTTCAACTCTCGGGCCTCTTGGCAAATGTACAGCGGTTATAGCACCTTTAAATGAAAACTCTTTTGGCGATTATACTCTCCAGTTGGAGCTAGACAATTGCGGTGTAAATCCTGATTGCTTTTCATATTGTGGATCAGTCCCAACCGCGTTTATTACTGTGGACGAGTTAGAAGCAGAGTTTGGAGCAGGTTGTGTTTCACCATTGATCGGTGACATTAGAGTAGAGCAAACCATAACTGGTGATATATGTAGTGATGACGGAGAGTTGATAGTTGTTACCTACAGTGGAACAGTTGAAAGACACGGAGAAAGAGAAAAAATAGATTTTCTGACTCAAGCATACCGCACAGAAAAGTTGAGTCTTGCACCTGCTGCGAGTGGGTCAGGAACAGTTACGCCTGTGTTTTTTCCAGATGATATTAGTTTGGGTTGCAATGCCGAAGCTAGCCCTGAAGCAATCCTTGCACAGACTGGTAGTGGTACACTTGCTTTTCCTCATTACGTGGATATTCACAATTTTGTAACGGACACAATCATTACGCCAGTAGTCGAACATATCCTAGTGCCCGTTGATACTGTTGAAGAAATGACTTTGGTGACTATCGATGTTGATGGAGATGGAGATACAGAACAAGTATGGACTCTCGTGCCAGTTGTCGTAAAAGAAACGGTTGAAGTCATAAGTCTTGATACTACCTTTGGTGGTTTAGTCAATCCTATAATTCTCATCGAAGATCAAATTTGTAATCTAGTGTCTACCTTCTCAGATGAAGAATTTCCTGCTTGCGAAGGAGGAAAAAAATTAATTCGACACTGGAGTATTATAGATTGGTGTGATGGAAATTCCATCATAAGCGATTTTCAAACGATTGAAATGTTTGACATTGAACCACCAGTCGTATTACAACCTGCAGATATAGTCATTAGTATTGATCCATGGACTTGCACAGCCAGTATCCCGCTTCCGGATTTAGAGATAACAGATGACTGTGCAACCGAATTTAATATTTCCACGAGCACAACATCAGGTAGATTAGAAAACGGAATTTTAGTTGATTTACCAGCTCAAGATTCGCTACCTGTAAATCTTGTCATAGCAGATGGTTGTGGAAATGAAACCACGACAAATTTCTACGTGACTGTCATTGATATGATTCAACCAGTTACTGTCTGTGTAGATAATCTGACTGTTACGCTAACAACTGGTGGAGAAACTGGTTTTGAAGGAATTGCTAAGATACAAGCAACTGATTTCGATGCTGGTTCTCATGACGCAGGATGTAGTGATGTGACAATACAAGTCATTAGGGTAGACGATACGCAAGATATGGTTTGGGATTGTGAAGGAAACGAAATTGGATATCTTCCTGTCTCTTGTAGACCGAATACAGAAGCTGTTGATTTAATCTGTATGAAAGACGGAAGTCAATTTGCACCAGCTGCGATACCGGGAGACGAAGTTGCATTTTGTTGTGCAGATGTTGGACAACTTGTTCCAGTAATGGTTATTGTTACTGACCAAAATGGAAATAAAAATCACTGTATAGTAGATGTCTCCGTTGTCAATAAAGGAGGAGGCGCTCTTGTATGTGAGCCAGTTAGCATAGCTTGTACAGCAGATTTAGATGACTTATCCGCGCCTTTTGTTATCGGTGGTGTTTGCGCATCTGATTTAAATGTGCAGCTACTAAGTGAAACAAGCAGTGAGATTACTTGTGGAGATGGAACGATTATCAGAGAGTGGTTTATAGATCTTGATTTGAGTGGAGATTTGAGTGGGGGAGATGGCTTTTGCGAACAAACCATTAGCATCGATCCTATCTTATCATCTTTTGATCCGTTTACCATCAAATGGCCAAAGCACTACGATGGTACCACTGTGCCAGGAATCAATTTTGAATGTAATGTCACACTTGATGATGTGGATAGTGCACCGATAAATGTACAAATGGGCGATCCATTTACTTGCATGGCCGGTACTCAAGACAACAGACCGGTTTGGTGCGAAACTGATTGTGGACTAATCGGTTTTAGTGTAGAATCTGACACCTTGACTGGTGGTGATGCTTGCAGAACAGTGGTAAATAGTTGGACGGTCATAGATTGGTGTGTATTTGAAGCAAATCAAGATGATATAGACGATGAGAACGATTTATCTACGGACAATTTTATTGCAGTAGAAGACTGGGCGCAGGGCTTATGTGCCTCTTGTCCTGAATTTGGTCCTGCAATAGATGATCCTGTCTATTTTATGTATGAAGAGGTAGATCTTGATGGATATTACACCTTTGATCAGGTCATTAAAATTGTTGATGACAGTGATCCTCAAATCAATCTGACTTCAGATACCATCTTTGTGAATACGATAGGAGATGACGATGGTAAAATTGGTGAACGCAACTGTGTAGGATCAGAATTATTGACAGCAGATGCAGTTGATTTTTGTAATGGTGTTGAAAGTCCTGCAGAGGCACTCGAATGGTTTGTAGAGGTAGTCGATCTCGATGGGAATCCAGTGAATAACGCTGATGGCCTAAATAGTCGAGTTGTTCGCGGACCATTTGCTACCATTAATACGCGACCTGGTAGCCCTGGTGACGTTCGCTTGGTAAGATGGAGAGTGGATGATGGTTGTGGAAATATAGGTTTCGCCACCCAAACAATAATATTCAGAGATTTGAAAGCACCATCTCCAGTGTGTGTTGCTGGTTTAACCACAGTTTTCATGGAAGACGACGGAACCGCAGTCATTTGGGCAGAGGACTTTAATCTCGGAAGTTTTGATAATTGTACAAATACAGAAGATCTAAGATATAGTATTGTCAGACAGGGAGATGATCCGATTTTTCCTGGGGAGGAAGGGTTCGGTACTCAGACAAGCTACACAATATTTTGTGACTCGATTTTAACTAGTCTTGTGGACTTTGATATGTATGTTTTTGATATTAATGGTCTTGGAGATTTTTGCACAGTTTCATTAATGTTTTCCAATGGATGTGATATTGATCAAGGTGGCAACAGCGCTATGATTTCAGGAATAATAAGTACGCCAGAAGGTAGGATGGTAGAAAATGTAGAAGTCAACTTGACTACTGCATTGCCAGAATATCCAATATCTGGACTTACTGGAGCAGAAGGAAGTTATGCCTTTGGTAATAATCCAATGAACCAAACTTACAGTATATCTGCATCCATGGATGAAGATCATGATAATGGTGTCTCCACTTTAGATTTAGTATTGATCCAAAAGCATATACTTGGTATTTCTCCAATTGATAATCCCTATGTGCTCATTGCAGCGGATGCAACCAATGATGGAAACGTATCGAGTATTGATTTGCTCGAACTCAGAAAAGTTATACTTGGGATTCAATCTGAATTGAGCAATAACAGCAGTTGGAGATTTGTGTCTGAATCATTTCAATTTTTTGATTCTTCCAACCCTTGGCCATTTCAAGAAACACTTGAGATTGCAAATCTTGAACATAACATGATGTCAGAAAATTTTGTTGGAATTAAAATTGGTGACATCAATGAAAGTGCGAATGTAAATCAATTTAGTTCTTCTGAAATAAGGTATGCAGAAACACTGACATTCTCACTGACAGATCAAGTTCTTGAAGTAGGAGAGACGTATCAAATAGCACTTGCTTCTAATCAGTCAGTAGAGATTACAGGACTCCAATTTGGTCTTGATCACAACGGCATTGAAGTCCTGAATATAAGTTCGACTTCAGCAAAATTTGACGAAAGTCATTATGTAAGAAATAGTAATCAGACATTGATTAGCTGGCCTATTGGTAATGCCATTGCAGCGCAAAATGAACTTTTATTAATTGAATTCAGAGTAAGTGAAAAGATCTTGCTTAGTGAAGCAATACAATTGCAATCCACGCACATATCAAATGGTATGAGCGCTGAAGCGTATAAAGCTAAGACAGATGAGATCATGGAAATTGCATTGGAATTCGAAAATCAGCCAACTGTAAAACATGACTTTTTAGTAGCACAGAATGATCCTAATCCATTTAAGGATTTTACAAGGATTCAATTCCAATTACCAGAAGCATCATTGACAACCGTTACGATACATTCGGTAAGAGGTGAGTTACTCTGGCAGCAATCATCTGTATATTCCAAAGGATTTAATGAGATTGAGATTCATAAATCAGAAGTAGAGTTGGCCGCTGGAAGCTACATCTACACAGTAGAAAGCGGACCATATTCGACAGCCAAAAAAATGATCGTTATTGAATAGAAACATATTAGGCTGAATTAGGGATTGGGGTAGTCTATTTTCTCAGGTTTGACTGCCCCTTCTTCTTTACATAAGACAAACAATTTACTACAACTTCGCTACATGTATATTTGTGAGATAAATTTGATAATATAAAATACTGATTATCAATATATTAAATATAATAAAATTATGTAATGTGTTTTATACTTAAT
>CAYNMW010000142.1:0-3136 GCA_964398295.1 uncultured Saprospiraceae bacterium
ATTTAAAGTCTAAACTAAATAAAAGAATATTCACCTTATTACAACTTTATGAAATTGATCAACTATTTATCAATACTGTATTTTTTACTATCGGGAATCAGTTTAATTGCTCAGTGTCCTAATTTTGGTGTGACATTAAGAACTCAAGCTGATGTAGACGAATTCGTAAATGATTATCCTAATTGTGAGTACATAAATGGTACATTAACAATTGGAAGCTTACATCAGAATCCACCTTCTTTGGACATATCTGATATTTCTGGACTGAATGGAATAAAGGGAATAAAAGGCAATCTCGATATCAACAACTGTGATTCACTTACAAGTATTAATGCTTTTAATCAATTAGACAGCATTGGTGGCACATTGTACATCACCCACCATGAAAATATAGGAACAATTGACGATTTTCATTCTCTTAAATACATAGGTGGTAGTTTACTTATTTATGTAAATGCAAATTTGCAACACGTTTCAGATTTTGAGCTTGTAGATTTTATTGGGGGACGTATTGAAATTCAATATAACCCACAAATATTAAGCATCGAAGGGTTTAATGTCATAACACAAATAAGTGGAGGCGGCTTATCAATTAGGTCAGGTCCCTTATTATCTACCATAAATGCATTTCAAAATTTACATACGACAAATGGCTCGCTTAGTTTAGGAGAACTTCCTATGACAAACGTAGATTTTCTTCAAAATGTAACGAATGTTTATAATGGTCTTTTCGGCATTCAACATTTCCCCAATTTGGATAATATAAACGGATTACAAAATTTAGAAACAATTGGATTACGTCTTTTTATTATTGATTGTGAAATTCTTACTGATCTGAGTCCCTTATCAAACTTAACAGATGTAGAAACCCTGATCATTAAAGATACAGGGGTACAAAACTTAAATGGGTTACAAAATAGCAACGTAGGACAAAGGGGTGGATTAGAAATTACTGGCAATCCATCTTTAGAATCACTCGATGGTCTAAATCCGTATCATACCTTTGCAAAAGATATATTAATTAGTGGAAATCATTTGCTATCAGATATATCATCTTTAAATGGAATTGATACAATTCATGGTGCCTTTTCTCAAGCACTGCATATAGGTTCAACCCTTGTTACCAACCTAGATAATTTCGAAGGTTTAAAATATTTAGGTAGCCATTTGACTATAAGTAGCAATCCACTTTTAGAGAATATAGATGGTTTGTTTGACTTAAACTATGTTGATGGTAGAGTTTCTGTGAATAATAATTTACTCCTTGATGATTGCTATGGAATATGTCCTTTACTAAATGAAGGTACTATAGAAAATTCCATATCTATTTCAAATAATTTAACTGGTTGTAATAGCACCTCCGAAATTACTGCTGAAAATTGTGAAGCCAATTGTTCAAACAACCTACAAAATGATTATTCCTACTCTCTAGACTTTCCAGGTTGTAGTATACTTATTTTTCCACAAGACCTATTAGCTGGATCATCCAATTGTCTAGGTGTAAATTATCAATTCATTGATGGTAGTAACATTAGTGCCAATTTGGAATACACCTGCGATGATACTGGTGTTCATTCTGTACAATTCTTTTATAATACTGATACACTTGAAACCTTAATAAATATTATAGATACTTACGGCTATTGTAAACAAGATTCAATACAAGTTTCTGGTGACATCAATGGTAATCAAATATTTACAGCTGGTGAATATTTAGAGAGCAACGCTAATATCAACTCATTCTCAAATGCAATATTTGAATCTGGACAAGAAGTAGTTCTTTTGGAAGATTTCGAGGTAGAAATCTCCACCACCTTCCATACCTACATTAATACAATGGTCTGTCATTAATATAAAATGTAACAGATCAAAGTGAATTCTCTTGCTGCAAAAAAGCCAATAGATCCGCCATCTCCTGATGAGACATATTCGCTTCAAGACCTTCAGGCATCATACTACTGCCAAGTGAAGAAAAACTAGAAATGTCCGCTTTATTTAATTCAATAGAAATCCCACCCAATTTTATAAGTTGGATGGATTGATTTGTTTCCCTATCAATGATTCCGATGTGTATGTCTCCATTATTTAATTCAATTTTATGGTTGACGTATTTGGAATCAACTGCGGCGTTCGGATCAAGAATTTCATGTAGCAAAGACTCTTTGCTTTTGCGATTTATTTCTGTGAGTATTGGACCGACATCATTACCTTGTTGTTTATACAAATGACATTGTCCGCAAAGGACATCGAATACCTCCGAACCATCAGCTATATCACCATTAAGTAACAATGCTTCTTTCATTTGATGAATAGCTTCCTTGCGATTGACAACGCCTGCATCAGAAAATAATGCACTTGCCCGTTCTTTTGTATTTTCATTGTCCGTCCACCACAACAAGGTTCGCCTTCTTTCTAAGTCAAAATTCATTTCACCGATATTGATCTCCTTCTTTTCTAGTCCTGTTAACAGAGCATCATGATGAATTTCTTTAAAGAGTAAGATATCACTCGCTTGCCGACGACTGGCTGGGGACAACTGATTCCAATGGTCAACAAGGTATTGACCGACCTCGATATGATTGACATTCGACAATTGTTCTAAGACGCCTTGCTGCAATTCCAATGCTTGATCATGATCGAGTAAAGAAAATAAGACTTCTTTCTTTTTGTTGAAGCTCACAGTTTCCAATAGAGACAAATGTTCTCCTCTGGTTTCAAGAGAGATATTGACATCTTGAATTGCTGTTAAAGCGATGTCTATTTCTTCGGTAAAAAATGACGAGCTAGGTAAATCTAATTGCTTCCTCAATTTTGCAGAGGCAGTGAGAATTGGAAGAGACTTTCGCTTCTCCAGTTCATATAAAAGATCTTGTATGCCTTTGTTCTTATTTCGTTCACTGCTTCGCACTCCAATAGATGTTAGACAAGAAGCTAATGCCTCCTCACTTAAATCTGTATTGGCTAATAACTGAAGACTTGGCAACAAGTAATCTGATTGTCCACCATAGGTATGCAATAAGGACTGCACAAATCCTTGAGATTGAGGAGTGCTTTTAATGACCTCTTCCAATACTTGCATCGGATTGAATTGAGCAGCTATCGTTTTTGCAGCAATTAAATATTCATCATTTTCTGC
>CAYNMW010000142.1:3236-10680 GCA_964398295.1 uncultured Saprospiraceae bacterium
ACTGATGCTTCTTCAAGATTGTGATTATAAAGAAGCCGATGTGCCGTCATACGGATCCATTGATTAGAACTGCTGAGATGGGCAACCATAGACGACTGGTCTTCAAAGCCAGTAAACTTCTCCCCATTAGATACACCGCTGCTAATTCTATAAATTCTCCCTTTGTCTTTACCATCATGTAAATCGAGAGTCTCTTCTATCTCATCTGGAATCCATTCGGGGTGTTCGATCACTGACCTATACATATCTACCAAATGCATATTACCATCAGGCCCAACAGATAAATTGACTGGTCGGAAAGCTCGATCAGAACTTGCCAGAAAATCAGATTGCTCATACACACGTGTTGCAGTAAAATGAGATTGATCGGGCACAAGCTTATCAACATGTACGAGATTTAGCACAACATCACACACCCAAATGGTATTTTCTAGATCTTTTAATTGTCCGCCACCATAAAATGTGGTACCACAAGCGCCAGAAAAGTATCCAGATTGCTCAGGATGGTTGACTCGTGTTTCTTGTTCGCCAATCGGATAAATTCTAGCAAGTCCATTTTCTTCATGATCAGAGATATTGAGCAGACGGGACTTCGATTGCAAAGAGAGATCACCAACATATCTTTCTGGAAAAATCAATTGTCCAATGTGTTGTAAATTATGGGTTTCATACATTCGACCATAGTCATCAAAAGCCAGTTCGAATCCACCTGACGATTGACCTAGTATTTCTATTTCTTTGTTATCTATATTTATCCGAAAATCGTTCCCTTTCAAATCAATTGCTTCTTCAGGATCGCCCCACCAAAACGGTTTCCCATTATTTCCACCATTAGCCGCATAAATCCAGCCATCAAGACCGTAACTCAAGCCATTGTAATTGTGTTGCAAATTACCAGTCGCAAAGCCAGACAAAATAGTATCTCGTCGATCTGCTTTATGATCGCCATCTGTATCCGCTATATGAAGTAGATAAGGAGGTGAGGCAACGAGGAAGCCATTGCGATATGGCAAGAAGGAAGAAGCCAATTCAAGATCTGCTGCAAATATCGTAGATTCATCATACACCCCATCCGCATCAGCATCAATCAATCTCATTAATCGACTCTCCGACTCTTCAAAAGGATATCCCGGCATTTCCAAAACATACGCATCCCCATGCTCGTCAAATTCCAGATCGACAGGATCTCTGATGATAGGTTCACTTGCTACCAATTCTAATCTATGTCCATCTGCGATTTTAAAACCATCAGGAATGTTGGGTTCATCAATAGAGCACGAAGCGAGAATACTGGTTATCCCAATAAGGAAGTATAGATATTGTTTTGTAAACGCCATATTTAAATATACTCACTTTGCCTAAGTCTACGTATGTCTTAAAGATCAATTTTGCCTAATTAGAATTTTGATGCTTATTGAAATGGGGGATTTACAGTCGCGATAAAAAATAAAATTGCTTTTGATATACCATACAGTCGCACCTCAATTGATACTGGTTTTGGAAATTCAAGCACTCCTAAATTTGGTAACATCGCTATCGTCTATCTACAAGTAAATCGAATCCAGTTATTAATCTTTCACCTCAGGATAGAAATTCTAACTAGATGATACTCCATAAAATTTCTCAGTTATATTGTAACGTATAAAAAAATGAATACCTTAATAGACAGAGCTAAAGTTAAACACAATGAAAGTTACCGCAGAAAAAGATGAAATAATCAGGAAGATGATATTCGGGTCTGTCTATCCTGCACTCGTAAATAAAGTGGAAAGGAAAGGCAGAACAAAAGAAGAATTAAACCAAGTCATCGAATGGTTCACTGGTTTTGATGAAGCCAAACTACAAGAGTTGATAGATGAAAAAGTAGATTATAAAACATTCTTTGAACGGGCCAAGATACATCCAAATGCGCACCTCATCACAGGTGTCATATGCGGCTATCGAGTTGAGGAAATTGGAATTGAATTTGAGACAACATTGCAAGGTAGACGCCTGGACAAATTGATAGACGAACTAGCAAGGGGTCGTAAAATGGATAAGATTCTGCGGAAGGAAAAATAATGACGAAGTGAATTAAGCGAATTCAAACTTTGCTGACACACAAAGTCTCATACGATTTTGCCATACCAGTTAAAATCATTCTGAGTCACTAACATGATAAAAATTCGAACATTAGAAAATACTGCAATCAGCGAAATACTATCTTGCTTTAATCTATCCTTCTCAGACTACCTCATTCCATTTCACCTGGAATTAAAACAACTAGAATCAAAACTACTTGCAGACAACATAAATCTAAACATTTCGCCAGGCGCTTTTAAAGAAGGGAAATTGATTGGATTCGTTTTACATGGAGTAAAGGAAAAAAAGAACATAAAAATTGCCTACAACGGTGGCACTGGAGTTATCCCCACAGAGAGAGGTCAACAATTAACACCTAAGATGTATGACTTCATCTTGCCAAAACTAATAGAGAAACAGTTCAATACCGTTATCCTGGAAGTTATCTCAAATAATATACCCGCAATTAAATCCTATGAAAAAATTGGATTCCAATCTATTCGACAGTTGAATTGTTACAAAGGTGAATTGCAAATCAAGGGGATCAACAATGAGATTGACATTAAACCAATTGATAATCCCAACTGGGAATTACTGAGCCAAATTGGAGAAGTACTACCAACCTGGCAAAATGCTCATGAAGCAATTGGCAAACTGGCTGAGTCGATGATTTGTTTAGGTGCATACAGTAAAGGAAAGCTCTGTGGTTATGCAGTACTAAACACAATCAACAATCGAATTATTCAAATCGCAGTTGAGAGTAAAATGAGGACTCAGAGAATAGGCAGCACTTTGCTTGATTATATACAGAGGAATTACTCGCCAAAAACGTCCATGATTAATGTGGATAATACCTTTGATTCGATCAATAGCTTCTTGGTGAAGAGTGGCTTGGGGCTTTCGCTTCAGCAGGTTGAGATGAGCTTGCGATTAGAGTCTTCATAGTTGTGAAAAACTATGCCCGTGAGTCTTATTAAGAACATACATACCACTTACCAATTTTACACAAGGCACTAAATGTTATTAGCCTTCATTGTATATTGTGCTGGTATGGCAACAATAGGCTTCTTACCTGTCCGCGGTGGCAGCAAGTCAATTCCAAATAAAAACAGAAAACTGTTATTTGGCAAGCCACTACTATATTGGAATTTAATTGCTTTACAAGATTGCCCTTTGATTGATCAGATCATCTTGGCTACTGATAGCCAAGATTTAATCGAAACAGCCAAAAGTTTTGGATTCGATAAACTGAACTGTTATGCACGCTCGGCTGAAAGTGCAACTGATAGTGCCCCAACAGAAATGGTGCTACTAGAATATCTGAAATCAACAACTACAAGTCCTTCGGATGAGTTAATCTTAGTGCAGGCAACTTCTCCGTTTACAACATCTGCAGATTTGACAAATGCGATCGAGTTATATCGAAAGGAAGCTTATGACTCCTTATTGTCCTGTGTCCGCACCAAGCATTTCCTCTGGGATAATGATGGTAAGTCTGTCAACTACAATTTTGAAAACCGTCCGCGAAGACAGGATTTTACTGGCAATCTTCAGGAAAATGGAGCATTGTATATCAGTACAGTTGGGCACATCATTCGTTCTGGTAATAGAATCAGTGGCAATATTGGAATTTACGAAATGGAAGCATATACCGCACTAGAATTGGACGAACCTCATGATTGGATTATAGCGGAGAAATTGATGGAAAAATATCGAGATGAAAAATGAGTTCATACCAATGCTTGATTTGTCTCGCGAACACGCAGTAATTAGAGACGAGATTGATGAAGCGATTGCAGAAGTGATTGATTCAAGCGCATTCATTAAGGGAGAAGCAGTCACTTACTTTGAAGCAAAGCTCGCTGAGTACCTATCAATTGACCATGTGATCGGTTGTGCAAATGGAACCGATGCATTGCAACTTGCATTGATGAGTCTGGATTTGAATGAAGGAGACGAAATCATCATACCTGCGTTTACTTACATTGCTACTGTTGAAGTTATTTCCTTATTAAAGTTAACACCTGTATTTGCAGATGTTGATCTGCATTCCTTCAATTGTACAGCAAGCCAAATTAAAAAAGTCATTAGCTCTAAAACAAAGGCAGTAATACCAGTTCATTTATTTGGTCAAACTTGTCCTATGGAAGAAATTTTAACCTTGGCCAGCGAACATCAATTTGCTGTCATTGAGGATAATGCACAGTCTTTAAGTGCACAAAAGCCAGCAATTGAAAAAAGCACTAATTCAGCAATAACGCACATAGGTACCAGCTCCTTTTTCCCATCTAAAAATTTAGGGTGTCTTGGTGACGGTGGCGCAGTATATACCAACAATGGAAACTTGGCAAGCAAACTGAGCATGCTTGCAAATCACGGTCAATCTAAAAAATATGACCATCAATTGGTAGGTTGCAATTCTCGATTGGACAGCATACAAGCTGCGGTCCTAACGATTAAACTTCAACATGTAGACAGCAACAATGAAAAACGAAATCGAGTTGCTGAATTCTATAATGCTGAATTATCAAAAATGGAAAACGTTCATATTCCGCATCGATCTAATCATTCAGCACACATTTACCATCAATATACCATAAGAGTACCTGCAGAGGATCGAGACGCGTTACAAACATGGTTGAAAGACAATAATATTGCTTCTGCTATTTATTACCTTAAGCCTGTGTATAAGCAAGAAGCATATATACCATACAATCTTGGAAACATTCAATTACAGAATACCGAAGAATTGTCCAAGACTGTATTATCCATCCCAATAAATCCGACAATAACAAAAGAAGAACAGGTCCGAGTAGTCCAAACTATACGATCCTATTTCAAGAATTAAACGGATGTTTTACAAGTGGTAATGTAGCTAATGGATGGCAACGTGCTGCATTCATTTGACAATTGGCATTTCGAATGTCGTGGGTTAATTGAATGGAATATCTCGCATCTTCAATTCCGAAACCATTGCCTTCCAACAATTGCTTGTAACTCTCTTTGTGCAAATCTTCGAAACCGTTGCTAAAATCAAACAGCTTAGAATCGAGTTTCAACTGGCGTAGTGATTTTGGTTGATTGCCTTCTGTCTTTGGAAGCGTTTCTTCATTTATACTTAAAAACCATTTGATGCTTGCTTGTTCAAATTCCAAGTATCCTGCAGCTCTATCGTGACTATTGACATGCAGCTCATTGTGTGTATATTCTCCAAATAAGAATCCCAAAAGATCAAATAAATGAATGCCAATATTTGTGATCACTCCTCCTGATTTGGCATTATCGCCTTTCCAACTTGAATAATACCAATTACCACGAGGTGCTATATAAGTCAATTCGATTTCGGTCTTCCCTGAAGGTTTAGTTGTACTTAAATAATTTTTTAATTGGGATACGACCGGGTGTAAACGCATTTGCAAAATGGAATTGACACTTACTTCTGAGCTCCTTTCCAGCTGTGCAATTGCATCAAGATTCCAAGGGTTTAGAACAAGTGGTTTCTCGCAAATAACATGCGCACCGATGCGCAGTCCAAAGCGAATGTGTGCATCATGTAAATGGTTAGGAGAACAGACAACTAAGTAATCTAAAGGTTTTCCTTCAAGTCGAATTTTTTCTAAAAATCGGTCGAACCTCTCAAACTCAGTAAAGAAAGCAGCATGAGGAAAATAGCTATCAATTATTCCTACTGAATCAAACTTATCCATGGCGGCCACCAACTCTCCATTGGTATCCTTGATTGCCTTCATATGTCTTGGTGCTACATAACCTGCTGCACCAATCAAACCATATCGTTTCATTAAACTAATTATTGCAATAAAAGTAAAGGATAATTTGTCATATTTGTTCTTCTCATTATATAAAATCGAGTGAAGAAATTTTTGTTGTTAAGCTATTATTGGCCTCCGATGGGTGGCGCTGGAGTACAACGATGGGTCAAAATGACCAAATATTTTCACGAAAATGACTGGCAGCCTATAGTTTACACATCCAAAACCAAAGACAATCTAGGCGAAGATTATTCTTTGACTAAGGAGGTCCATGAATCAGTTATTGTATTGCGAAATCATATTGTAGAGCCTCACAATATTTATGCATTTGTCACTCGACAAAAAAAAGGAAAGTCAAAATACTCTGGTTTTATAAAAGAAAAAAAGCCAGGACTAGCGTATAAGTTTAGCTTATTTGTAAGGAGTAATTTTTTTATACCAGATGCGAGGATGTTATGGATAAAGCCATCAATCAAATATTTACGCAATTGGCTAAAAACGAATTCGGTTGATGCCATTATCTCCACTGGCCCTCCCCACTCTATGCATTTGATCGCTATGGCAATTAAAAAATCTCATCCTGATATACATTGGGTAACTGACTTTCGAGATCCTTGGACTGGTATTTATTACCATAAAAATCTGAAGATGTTGCCATTAGCCAAGAAACGGCATGACAGCTTAGAGAAGCAAGTACTTAAAAACGCAGACAGCATTGTAACGGTAAGTAAAAGTTTTAAAGCTGGCTTAGAAAATATTTCTGGTCGAAAAGATATACAAATCATTCACAATGGTTATGACCATGAAGACTTCATCAATTTTACATCAGTAAGCACGGAGAAATTTATCATTTGCCATCTGGGCTCTGTAAATGATGGAATAAATCCACAAGTACTTTGGAATGGTATCAATAACGCAATGCAGCAAAACAAGGAGCTGTCCAACAAATTAGAGATTCATTTCATTGGTCCAGTAGACATTAACTTGAGAAATGTTATTGAAGATCATGGCTTATCGGATCGAACAAAATATTTTGATTTCATGCCACATCGAGAGGCCATTGACTATTTACAAAAAGTTGATGTTTTATTGTTGTTATTATTGAATGACACCGAATCAGTTGGAGGTACGATTCCAATTAAATTTTACGAATACATAGGAACACAAAAACCAATCCTAGCCATTGGTCCAGACAAAAGTGACCTGAAAGACATGATTCCTAAAGACACTCAAGTGTTGTACAGCAGCTATAAAAAAACAAACTTGATTGAGCATTTTATTTTGAAGATTTTTGAAAAGAATCATAAGTATGCTATGCTCTCATTTCCTGAATACTCTAGAAAAAATTTGGCTGGTACATATGGACAATTTTTAGATTCTGTGATAAAGTGATTTAATTCTTCTTCTTTTTGTTTTTCTTTTTAATCGGTTTAGCCACCTTCTTTACTTTCTTACCAGGCTTAGCGTCTGGGCTTGTTGTTGCTTTCGTTTTTGACTGTTGATCCTGTCTGGTAGAACTAAGACTTGCAGTTTCATTGCTTGTTGCTTTCAAATTTGAATCTTCTGCTCTTTCTTCTCTCCCTTTATACCAAAACCACCCAAATGCAAACACG
>CAYNMW010000143.1:0-10605 GCA_964398295.1 uncultured Saprospiraceae bacterium
AAAATTTCTTCTGTGCTGCGCGCTCACCCCTCTTTAACCCTTCAAGAAGGATCATTTCCGAACTAGCACGTTTTTGAACAGATTGTACTTTATTCACTAAATTCCACTGTATTTTTAAAGTCGAATCCTGCATATTATAACATATACTCTTAAAATCGACATATTTTACAAAAGGGTTGGGTAAATCTCTATTTTTTTAATTGCTAAATTTTATCAATTGGACTCATCTAAGTTAAAAAATCTCTTGTTTAAGGATTTAATGGACAAAGCGCCTTTCAAACTCGCTCAAAAACTTTCGTTTGAACACTTGGATGAAGCTTTTAAAAGACGGGTATATCCTTCCGATTCAGCCATTGATAATTTGGCCCATTTTGATGAAGATTTAGCCGAAGAACCTACCAATGCTATTGACATTATTAATCAACTACATGAATACGGTTCTCCAGCTACCTTACCTCTAGTTGCTGGTCGATATTTTGGCTTTGTAAACGGTTCTTATTTACCTGCTGCTATGGCGGCCAAAAACATGGCAAGTTTTTGGGATCAGAATACCGCCTTACACGTGATTTCACCCATCTGTTCCAAACTGGAAGAGGTGGTAGAAAAATGGTTGAAAGATCTTTTTAAACTTCCAGAAGAAACTGCTGCTGGATTCGTCAGTGGAAGTTCTGTCGCTATCTATTGTGCCCTAGCCGCAGGCAGAATGCACCTATATGAAAAATTGGGCTGGGATGTAAATGCGAAAGGCCTTTATAATGCGCCAAAAATTAGAATCATTGCAGGCAAACAAATTCATGCAACGGTAAAGAAAGCGATTGCGCTTTTAGGACTTGGATTAGATCACATTGAGTGGGTAGCGACAGATGCTCAAGGTCGTATCATGATAGATGAGATTCCACCTTTGGATGATCATTGCATACTTTGCTTGCAAGCTGGTGATGTGGGTTCAGGCGCTTTTGATGATTTTAGCCAGGCATGTAAACTAGCGAAGGAAGCTGGTGCTTGGGTTCATATTGATGGTGCTTTTGGACTTTGGGCAAGATGTTGTAAGCAACTTTCACATCTATGTGATGGTATGGAACTAGCTGACTCATGGTCTGTAGATGGACACAAAACACTTAATACACCTTATGACTCTGGTATAGTATTATGTAAACATAAAGACGCGCTGGTTAAAGCGCTGCAAGCTTCTGGGAGTTACATTGTATACGGTCCGAAAAGGGATGGCATGTTGTACACACCCGAAATGTCCAGAAGATCGCGTGTGGTTGAACTATGGGCAGCTTTGAAATCTTTAGGAAAAGAAGGAGTTGATCGCTTGGTATTGGATCTGCATGAGCGGACCAAGCAATTTGCCAGCATGATTAATAAGGATGCATTTGAAACCCTCAATCAGGTACATTTCAATCAATTGATGATCGCATGTAAGACCGACGCTATGACTGAAAATGTTTTAGACCTTGTCCAACGAAAAGGCGTATGTTGGGCCGGACCTTCTAAATGGAATGGGCGAAAAGTCATAAGAATAAGTATTTGTGCTTGGACAACTACAGAAGAAGATATTGACTTATCAGTCGAAAGTTTTAATTCTTGCTTTGAAGAACTGTACGGAAATCAATCTTAGAATTTATTAAAAGCGCTATTGATTTATTTTTTATCTCATTATAAATAGCGAACTTATACTAATTAGTGCTCCTCCCGAGAATTACTAAATCTTAACTGATGCGATTAAACCAAGCAAGCTACATGCTCCTATTGATTCTGCTATGTCAGACTATTCAAGCCCAACAAGCTCCTTCAGAAAAATTATCGACTTTTTGTGAAATAGAAAAAGCCAACAAAATGGCTTTTGATAGCTATCCAAATTTAGAAGCGCAATCAAACGCAGTGCTGCAGAAATTTCAAGCCAACATAGAAAATGAAAACAATCATAATGTTTTGATTGATGATTTGGTGCCAGTTGTTTTTCACCTCATTACACCTTGTGAAAATAGTTTCAACTTCACCAAGGCACAATTGGAAGAAGCATTGACAGAAGTAAATGAAGATTTCACTGCACAAAATACAGATGAGTACAATGCTATTATTGATCCGGTTTTCTTTCAAGATCAAGCAGATATTGGTATCACTTTTCAATTAGCACAAATAGATCCCTATGGCAATCCAACTGATGGCATTACTAGATCAAATTCCTTCTACTCCAATCATGGAAGTAATTATCAAATACCTTTAAAAGAAATTATTCAATGGAATCCTTCGCGCTATCTAAATATTTGGATTGTCGAAAATGTATCCACTTCGGGTTATGCCCAATATCCATGGACAGCAGAAGTGTATCCGGGACTTGATGGTATTGTGATGTCCTATGATTATGTTGGTGAAAATAATGTAAACAATAGGCCCAACATCCTGACACATGAGATCGGACATTGGCTTGGCTTGCTCCATACTTGGGGAGACTTTACGACTAGTGGAAGTTGTGCTGATCCTGCACCTACTTATTGTGATTGTGATGACTTCATTGATGATACGCCGAATTGTCTGGGCTACAATAGCCTGTCTTGCCCATCCAATTTGCCCAACAGTTGCATTGATCCTGTAAATGATGAGCCTGATAATATTTACAATTTCATGGACTATGCATGTGAAGTAATGTTTACAAATGATCAAAAAACCAGAATGGTTCAGACTGTTGTTAATGGAGTAGCTGACAGGGACATGGCAGTTACATTGATTTCAGACCCGACAGTTTTCATGTCATCAAATCCTGACAACAACAAAGCGAAATTATTCGTAGACCGATATGTTCTAACCGAATCGTTTGACCTGCCGGGGACGATTAATGAAAAACTCATCATCGAATTAAGAGATTGTCCATCTTGTTCTTTCTCATCTGCTATCAATTCATCCTTCACCACATCGGGCCTACCTGCAAATATTGCCAACGGAATTGAAATCACCTTACTCAATGCAAATACTGCCATGTTACATTTTAATATGACTCTAACGGATTTTGCGGAACATGATGAAGGAGCAGACCTAAATAACTTTAGTATTGATTTTAGCCCTGCTGCTATTAATGGCATAAGCGCTACTAGTGAGGTATTTAATAATGCATCTATCGAAGGACTCAAAATAGATTTCATAGACAACTATCCAGAAGTGATGACGAGCACTTTTACTCCTGGGGATCAGGTAGTGCAAAATATCGTGGATGGAGATTTTGAAGGAGCCTTTATACCTTACCTAAATGATTACGTTGGATTCTATCATTATGCAGGTTCCTTTTATATGTATACAGCTTCAAGTTTTCAAATGGAGGCCGCTGTCACGAATAGTAACACATTCCATGTTAAACGATTTACGGGAGTTGAATTACTCAATACAGCAACTTATAAAACTTTAACTCCAGGTATTTTTAATGGAGCAAATGAACTCGTGGTTTATGATGCAAACAATTATACAGACTGGCTGAATCAAACAGGCTATGTCGGTGTAAGAGTAACGATGAGTTGTGGTGAGCAATTTTATGTATGGGTTGAAATCGCTGTATCTAACAATGAGCTTTCTCTGAATGCAATTGGAATCAATGCATTTCCAAACGGTTCTTTAGATGCTGGGCAAACTGAAACTTGCATAATTGATAGAAGCATTACACAAAGCTTCAATGCCGACCATAACATTCACTTTAAGGCAACTAATTGGATTTCATCAAGTTCTATCATTAATAGTGGTGCGGATATCAAATTCGATGCAGGCGATTACATCTTATTGGAAGATGGATTTCAGGTAGATCTAGGAGCTAGCTTTCAAACGCTGTCGGATGGATGCGCTTGTATTCCAAATATTCCGACACTTTCTAATCTCTCTCATGATGATTATTGCACCTATGGATATCTATACTGTAATTCTCATGCTGGAAATAATAAAGAATTTGAATTTCATAATTTAAGTGCTGGGACCATTGATTACTTCATTACGATCGATCACTTCCAGTATGTGACATTGACACCTAATAATGATTATCAGTTTAGGGTAAGGACCCAATGTGGCACAACAGGAATATTTGGTGGTTGGTCACCGTACTTTAGTTTCTCTAGTTGTTTACCTTAATCGATTCAATATTCTGCTAAGATTTATTGGAGGTACCAGTTGCTGCTTTCTTGCTGCATTGCTTCAATGCTTGGATATTTAACAGCTATGATATCACAAATTTGATCAGCCTCTTCGCTGGAGGCTTTTAGGCTAGAAAGATTGTGTAAGCCTGTTTCAGCTTGAGGTGGCACATCAAACAATTCATTGATGTATAAAGGAACAAAATTTCTGTGCTTGGTGACTTTCTTAAATACGTATTCTATGATTTGTGGATCATAGGCGATATCGGCCTCTATATCTTTTCCAAATTCTTGAGCGATTTCACAAACGTGCTTCCAAAGAATTTTCATTACAGATGGTTTTGCACCTATCCACACCTTCGAATCTTCATCTACCTGTTTGGCTCTTTCCTCTTCAATTTTTTCTCTCACTGTTTTGGAAGGAATGGGCATCACAATCTGGGTTTTGGGACTCGAGAGAATTAACTCTAGATTAGGATCATCTTGAAGTGCTACCAATTCTATGAACCTTCCGCCTACCAAAGGAGCTTCGATCAATAATAAGTCATTGTCATTCTTCTCCGTGTACCACTTTTTAATTTGCTCTAAAAGAAAAACACCACCCATCAATTTCACCGCATCATGAACCATGCTGTCTTTCATTGGATATCGTTCCATGATCTTTTCTGTCTCAAAAGCTTTACGTGCGATATCCCATTGGATCACGGTAAGCTCTCTTGATAGTGCTTGACACATGTGATAAAACTCATTGATGTAAAGCGATTTGCCTGTACCCGGAAGCCCAGAGAAAACCACCATATCTGCAGTACTTGCCAGATTTTGGAGTTGGTGATAAATAGGACTTGAACTAGGAATTATTGCCATGTGATAAATTTACAAAATTCAAGGTATGAAAAGCAGTATAAAAGTACCATGGAGTAGGATAAAAAGAGCTCCAAGTATATTCATTAAGCTGATTAATTTGTGAATTCTTATATTGCCAAAAATTGCTCGATGAAGAATAAATTGGTCAGTCTCGTGAAGAGACCAACAGGACTCCCAGAAAAAGATATTTGGAATTTTGAAGAAAGAGAGGTTCCTGAATTGGAAGAAGGTCAGATGCTGGTAAAGCAACATTTCATCTCTATGGATCCTGCCATGCGTGGCTGGTTAGATGATCGCAAATCATACATCCCTCCTGTACAAGTTGGAGAGGTAATGCGCGCTGGTTCAGTTGGAGAAGTAGTGGATTCTAAAATAGATAAATTCAAAGTCGGAGATTTTGTCACGGGTTGGGGCGGTGTGCAAGAATATGCATTGACAGATGAAGCCATGTGGTTTAAGGTAGATCCTTCTATTGCTCCCCTATCCTATTACATTGGCGTTTTAGGAATGCCTGGAATGACGGCTTACTTTGGGATCAATGAAGTTGGAGCTATTAAGGAAGGAGATGTTGTATTAGTTTCTGGAGCAGCGGGTGCTGTCGGTTCTATAGTAGGCCAGATCGCCAAGATTAAAAATTGTACAGTTGTTGGGATTGCTGGGGGACCAGAGAAATGTGCCTTCTTAAAAAATGAATTAGGATTCGATGCTGCTATAGATTACAAAAATGAAAATGTCTACGCTGGAATAAAAGAACATTGCCCAAAAGGAATTGATATTTATTTTGACAATGTAGGTGGTGAAATACTGGACCACGCACTTGCGAATTTACGCATGCATGCGCGTGTAGTTATATGCGGGGCGATATCTCAATACAACAATAGAGCTGCCATCGAAGGACCAAAAAATTATTTATCCTTATTGGTCAATAGAGGAAGAATGGAAGGAATGGTCGTCTTAGACTACGCTAGCAAATATCGTGAAGCCGCGATGCAGATGGGTATGTGGATCATGGAAGGTAAGCTCGTAGTCAAGGAAGACATCTACGATGGAATTGAAAATTTTCATGAGACTTTTCTTCGTCTATTTTCTGGAGACAAAATGGGTAAGCTGGTCTTGAAGGTCTAGCCTAATATTGGGTATTTGACACATCCTTCTTTAAAGAAGTATTGTATTTTTCTGCTAAGGCTTTCGTAGCTTTAGCCAGTAAAAGATGATCTACTGCCAATCCAATAAAGTTGGCTCCGGCGTCTCTATAAGTGGTCACTAGTGCATCAGTAACGGCTAAAGTTCCTGCTGATTTTCCAGCAGCACGAATCCTATTTATAGCATCCTTTACTTTTGCAAGCACTTTTTCGTGGGAAGGCTGACCAAGGTAGCCCATACTAGCAGCTAGGTCTGCTGGACCGATAAAAACGCCATCTACTCCATCCACTTCCAAAATTTCATCCAAAGCCTCATAGGCTGTTTTAGATTCTACCTGAACGATCAAACACATTTCATTGTCTGCATCTTGAAAATAATTATTCACTCTGTTCCATTGTGCAGCTCTTGCCAAAGCAGTACCAACACCTCTAATTCCCGCAGGTGGATATCTCATGGCTTTAACCAGATTTTCAGCTTGCTCTTTGGACTCAACCATTGGAATCAAAAGTGATTGAATTCCTCCATCCAATAATCTTTTTATAAATACCTCATCCCCTGATGGAGGTCTTACCACTACGCTTACTGGATAAGATGACATGGCTTGCGATTGAACGATGATGTCTTGCAAATTAAATGTACCGTGCTCGCCGTCTATCAACACCCAATCAAAGCCTGCACCAGCAGAGATTTCTGCGGCATAGGAATCGTTTATTCCGTTCCAGATTCCATAACTCTGTGTTTGATTTTTTAAGCTCTCTTTTAATGCGTTCTTTTTTAATTCCATTTTGTTCCTAAGTTACACAGCTTTAAACAAACTTGCAGTTGATTTTTCCAAATGGGCCATAATCAGCTTGTATACTATCTCCTGCTTTCACGATGACTGGACGAGTAAAGCTTCCTGCCAAAATGATCTGACCTGCCTTTAAATCTTTACCTAAGTTGTTATATTTTTTTGCCAACCAAGCAACACCTATAGCAGGATGACCTAAGACTCCTGCGGCAACTCCTGTCTCTTCTATGGTTTCATTTCTAGACAACAAAACAGGCACCCATCTGAGATCTATATCATCTGGAGCCATCTTAATTTTACCTAGAATAATTCCAGCATTAGCTGCATTATCTGAAATGGTATCTTTTACGGTTCGTCTATATGCACTATTTGGATCAACTCTAAAACTTCTTGCTGCAATCAATTCAAGTGCTGGTACTACATATTCGGTAGCATCAAAAACATCTTGTATGCTTAAATTATCTCTTGACAAATCTTTCTTTAAAACAAAGGCCAGCTCGGCTTCGATTCGAGGATCTAAAAATTCACTTGTTTGGATGCTTGCTCCATCATGGAAGACCATATCATCTAGTAAGACACCAAAATCGGGTTCATTAATACCCATGGCCATTTGCATAGCTCGAGAGGTTAATCCGATTTTATGGCCCACAATTTTTCGACCTTGAGCTAATTTAATCGCCATCCAAGCTTCTTGAATTTGATAAGCATCATCAATACTTATTTCGGGATACAAAATTGAACTGGCTTGAATCTGCTGTTTTGATTGTTCAGCTAGGTGGATTCTTTCTGCTTCTTTTTGGATTTGTTCTTTTGTCAACATTTATGAATTAATCAAATTCAATTTACTGAATATAGCAAGATTGTATTGGTACAATTTGACCATTTTATGGCACAATACATCCTTAAATAAAAATAGGGAAGCTGTGTATACAACTTCCCTATTTTTAATACTTAAAAAATGCTAGTCGATTATTAAGCTCTTACTTTGAACAAATTTACCTGCTACTTCTAGAGCAACAAAGTAGATTCCACTGTTCAAGTTTGATACATCTATATTTTCAGTGTATGTACCTTGAGTACGTAAGCCAATATTTTCTTTAGCTACTACTTTACCTAAGGCATCAACAATCACAAAATTAATTTTAGCTGCGACAGGCATGTCGTAGTTTAAAAACACATTGTCTGTTGTTGGATTTGGATACACATTAAATTTGCTATTTCCGAATAAAATATCTTCCACATTTGTATCTCCTGCATTCTGAACACAGTCTAAGAAGAATGATTCTCCATTACCTGTTTGATTCATATCAGCAAACAATACAACTTGATTGTAAGAGGAGTCTACAGAAAAAGCAGGAAAATCTGCTAAGTCAAAAGATAACAACTCCCACTGATTTGCAACAGAATTCGTAGCAAAGATTTCAGCAATTACTGAAGGGTTACCATTTCCATCTGGAGGACTTGTTGTATCCTCAATTTTGAATAGTACATCTACTCCAGTTCTTGGTGACCAAAATAATACAGTATGAACTGTACCATTGGCAAAATCCATTACTTCGATTGGTTGAGCAACTCCAGCCCATGGTTGAGCTCCAGCTGTCTTATCAATGTGTAATACTTTTGTACTTAAGTTTTCACCACTTGGATCTGGATTATCAATGATTTCAGCATTCGCATCTCCGAATGGAAATAAAATATGTGTAACATTTTCATTATCATATTTTAAAGGAAGTGCCGCGTCAATCATAGCTACTCCATCGCAATCACCACATTTATTATAGCATACTGCAGGAATTGTAGCGTCTCCATCAACTGTTAATACACGATTAACAAATCCACCACCATCATCAAATGTACATCCGTCTATAATGTCAGGAAACTCTTCCCAAACAGATCCGTTAGCAACGAATTTATATTGGTTTAATCCTCCAGGCATGCTTACTGTAACCGTAAATACACCATCACCATCACTATCATCCATTTTGTTCGCTCCGGAATCCCAACCATTAAATCCACCTGCTAAGAAAACAGAATCAGCTCCGCCAAAATCTGCCATATCTACAGAAAGTGTAATCATTCCATCATTTGCACAAATGTTACAAGAATTCCAGCAGTATGTGCCAGCATCAGTATTACCATCAACAAATACGAATCTGTTTG
Organism: uncultured Saprospiraceae bacterium; assembly: GCA_964398295.1. Classification (GTDB taxonomy): domain Bacteria; phylum Bacteroidota; class Bacteroidia; order Chitinophagales; family Saprospiraceae; genus CALFUK01. Next base: position 9,073 of record CAYNMW010000143.1, read on the forward strand.
TGAATCCACCACCTGTTACAGTACAAGGATCACCTTCAGTAAGCATTTCTTGATCAGCCCACTGATCAACTTGAAATTTATATTCTTGATTACCTGCTGCCATCGCTGGAATTGTAACCGTCCATACACCATCTCCATCGGTGTCATCCATTGGATTTGCATCCGCAGACCAACCATTAAAGGCTCCTGCAAGGTATACTTGAGAATAAGCTTGCGTGTAAAAGTTCATGTCAACAGTAAATGTTACATCTCCAGGTGATGCTAGTACGCAATCTTCGCATGATCCGTAGCAAGCTACCCCAGTTGTAGCATCTCCATCTACACATAAGAAACGATTGTTGTTCATAACACATGCTTCTCCTGCGTCTAGGTTTTCCCAGTTGTCGTTAACAACAAATTTGTATTCGTTGATACCTCCTGTCATTGGAGCATCAACCGTCCATATACCGTCTCCATCAGCATCATCCATGTAAAGACTTGGATTTCCCCAGCCATTAAAACTACCTCTAACCATTACGGAGTCAATAGCTCCAAGGGTATAGGCATTAAGATTTACTGAAAGACCCACCATACCGTCAGCTGGTGCTACACACGGTGCACATGATGATAAGCAAACAGTTGCAATGGTAGTATCAGATACTAGATCGACAAATCTGTTAGTAAACCCACCGTTGGTAACGGTACAAGATTCACCTCCAGCAAACTGATCTTGATCAGCCCATTTATCAATCTGAAATTTATATTCTTGTCCACCTGCTGGCAGAGTTATGGTAGCTGTCCAGATACCATCTCCGTCACTGTCTTCCATGGGATTAGCATCTGCTGACCAACCATTAAATGTCCCAGCAACATATACTGAGTCGTAACCTGGACAATAAGTATTCATATCAATACTCAAGGTAACATCGTGATCTTGAGCACTTACAGAACTAAATCCAAAGGCTAATAAAAACAAGGGCAAAAGCCTAGTAAAAGTTTTATACATATTCTAGTATTAATTAATTAGTAAATTGTTTCATGGAAAAGTGAACGAAATATATGGATTTTTCGGCTTTTCATCACAATACTAGCGCCTAAATTGGGATTTTTATTTTTCATAAAATACTTGACAAAAGGCTTTAAAAGTCCTATTGTGGCAATTCAATCATAATAAAGATGGCTAAATTCGAACCTCTTTAATGATATTGGGATTTATATTAAGATTAAGAATGTATAGTTGTAGCAATAGGATTCGTTATAGAATCAGTTAATTTATGGATGTAAAAGAAATTAATCTCGATCAAATATTTATAGATCTTTCGACACTCATTGGAAGTAGTCAAAGCATCAACCAAACATTAGAAGCTTTTCACAAAACGCTCAGCACTCATTTTGAGCTGGATCAAATCTACTTTTGTTTCAACGATAAAAATGAAGACCCCTCCTTCTTTTCTTCTGACCCTAAGCTGAATCGTCTTACAAATCTTAAGAAATATTCATTTCCAAATTTTCTACCTAAGGGATCTGGATTATTAGATGTTGATGATGATTTTC
>CAYNMW010000144.1:0-10567 GCA_964398295.1 uncultured Saprospiraceae bacterium
TTTTCTAAATCTCCAAGCCTATCATATTCTTTAGAATTGCTTACTATTATCCGTGGAGGCAACTCCTTACTTCCGTACTTCTTAACCCACTTTCTAACATTATCAGCTTTTACTTCATACAGCCGACTTACTTCGTTTATCGTTAGTTCTCCTGATTCAATCAAACTAACTTGTTCTGTTTTAAATGGCTCGCTGAATCGACGTCGACGACGTTCTTCTACTGTCATAATTCTTAAATTTATAAAAGTTATCAACATCCTTAGCGTCAACCTATTCCATGAGAGAGCAAACCCCTCAAAACCTAACCCCTCAAAACCTGACTCCTGACCCCTCAAACCCTCAAACCCTAATGCGCCTCCAACCAATTCTGTCCAGTATCCATACTGACCACAATCGGGACAGTCAAGTCTGGAATTGCATTTTTCATTTGCTCCTCGATAATAGGTTTGACAATCTCTAGTTCTGAGTTGTGTACGTCAAAGACAAGCTCATCATGCACCTGCATAATCATCTTTGACTTTAACTTGTCTTGCTTGAAGATGCGATGGATATTGATCATGGCCAGCTTAATCATATCTGCTGCTGTACCTTGTATCGGCGTATTGATTGCCATGCGTTCTGCATTGCTTCTCGTTAAGCCATTTCGTGAATTGATGTCACGAAGTACCCGTTTCCTTCCCAGCAATGTCTTCACGTATCCGTTTTCTCTCGCATACTCTACAATATCTGTCATGTATTGTTGTAGACCACTGAATTGGCCAAAATAGGTTTTGATCAACTCAGAAGCCTCTGAGCGTTTGATTCCCAATTGACGACTCAGATTGGTTGCACCTGCTCCATAAATCACACTAAAATTTACTGTTTTGGCTCTTCTTCTTTCCTCTGCCGTAACTTCATCATATGGTCGGTCAAATACCTTTGCCGCAGTGGCTCGATGAAAATCATTTCCATCTGTAAAAGCCTTTAACATAGATTCGTCTTTGGAAATTTCTGATATCAATCTCAGTTCTATTTGAGAATAATCTGCTGCAAGAAGAATATGGTCTTTATCTCTTGGTTCGAATGCCTTTCTGATCTCTCGGCCTGCCTCATCTTTAATCGGAATGTTTTGCAAATTTGGATTTTCAGAACTCAGTCTTCCAGTTGCAGCTCGGGCTTGATTGAAATTACTATGGACTCTTCCTGTTTTCTCATTGATCATGGTTGGCAGAGCGTCCACATAGGTTGATTTTAATTTGCTGAATTTTCGAAATTCCAGAATATCTTTTACGATCTCATGTTTGACTGATAGCTCTTTCAATTTTTCTACATCAGTGCTGTATTGTCCAGTGCCTGTTTTTCTCCAACGATAAGGAATTTTCATGCGGTCAAACAACACCTCGCCTACCTGCTTTGGACTTGCGATATTAAAATCTACTCCAGCCTTTTTATAGATTGTTTTTTCTCTCTTAATTATCTCTTTGGCTAATGTTTTAGAATAATTATTTAGAAAATCTGGATTGATCCTGACACCATTGTATTCTATTTCTGCAAGGACATCTATTAAAGGTTCTTCTATTTTATAGTACAGTTCTGACAGTTCTATATCATCTAACTTCTTCTCCAGAATTTTCTTTACCTGTAAGGTAATGTCAGCATCTTCTCCTGCATATTCCTTAACCTTTTCAATTTCTATGTCCCTCATGCTCAATTGATTTTTACCCTTTTTCCCTATCAGTTCTTCTATAGGTACCATTTTATATTCTAGGTATGACTCAGATAGATAATCCAGCTTATGTCTTAAATCTGGCTCACACAGATAGTGGGCAATCATTGTATCAAAGTAGGTGCCTTTCAGCTCTACATCATACCATTTCATCATGAGTATGTCATACTTGATGTTCTGCCCTATTTTGATGATATCTTCATTCTCTAATACAGGTTTAAATTTTGCACAAATAGCCTTTGCAACTTTTTCATCATCTGGAGTAGGAACATAAAACCCTTCTTTTGCTTTTGTTGAAAATGCTAATCCTACTAACTCAGCCTTATTCGCATCTATTCCAGTAGTTTCGGTATCAAAACTGATAATCTTACAGTTTGATAGTTTTGATAGTAAGGCATCTATTGCCTTATCTGAATCTACCAATTCGTAATTGTGTTTTGTATTGGTAATATTGTTTTTGACAATGCTGTATTCTTCTGGAGCTTTACTTTGTTTTTTCCGAGTAGAACCTGAAGAAGAGGTGCCACCAAATAAGGATTGTTGTTCACCCTCAGTACCTTCTCCCAGAATCTGTTTGGCAAGAGTTCTGAATTCCAGTTCTTTGAAGATATTGGACAATTCAGGTTTATTTGGAGGATCTATCAAAAACTGTTTGGCATCAAACTGAATAGGTGAATCGATATTAATTGTAGCTAGGCGCTTTGATAATCTTCCTTGTTCTGCAAACTCTATTACTTTCTCTTTTTGCTTTCCTTTTAGCTGATCTGTGTTTGCCAGAATGCCTTCAACATCATCATATAAGGCCAATAACTTAACTGCTGTTTTGGCACCAATTCCAGGAATTCCAGGAATGTTATCCACACTGTCTCCTTGTAGTCCCAATACATCAATCACTTGATCTACTCTTTGTATACCCCATTTTTCTAGAACTTCAGGGACACCAAGAATTTCTATTCCGTTACCCATCCTTGCGGGTTTGTACATAAATATCTTATCAGATACCAATTGCGCATAATCTTTATCAGGTGTCACCATATAGACAGTAAATCCTTCCTTCTCTGCTTGTTTGGCAAGTGTTCCAATGATGTCATCAGCTTCATAATTATCAACCATAACGATGGGAATGTTGAACCCTTCTACAATCTTTTTGATGTAAGGCAGAGCAATAGTGATGTCTTCTGGCTGTGCGTCTCGATTGGCTTTGTATTCAGGAAACTCCTCATGGCGAAATACAGGGCCTTTGGGATCAAAAGCCACAGCGAGATGCGTAGGTTTTTGATTGCGCATCAGATCCCACAAGGTTCGTACGAAGCCTGTAATAGCTGAGGTATTGATGCCCTTAGAATTGATTAGGGGTCGATTAATGAATGCAAAGTGTGCTCTGTAGACTAATGCATGACCGTCAAGTAAAAACAGTTTTTTCTCACTCATATGGTGGCTTTGTTTTCAATTGGCGGTAAGATACAAACTGAAAAGAAAAAGCCCGACTCCAAAGGAATCAGGCTTCAATCTTTACACTCTATTGTTCAATGTAGAGTGCTATTTATGTTAGTTATTAGAGAGCGTATGAAAGTCCAACAGTGAAAAAGTTTTGAATATCTGGTGATTCAAAATCAGCATTTCTCAAACCATGAGAAAGACCTACACCTATACCATTCCAAATTTCGAATGAAAGTGTGTTTAACCAAGTATATTCAAACAAACCTGCTGCAAATTCATCTTGAAGTAATTCCAATGAAGGATCATCATCAACAAATTGTGCTGGAATAATTTGTTCAGTATCACTATATGGGAAAAAAGATGTTAATGTAGATGTCCATGTAATGGCTTTACCTCCAACATCAAATCCTCTATTGAAATCAGCTCTAATCTTCGCACCAAGTGCTCCTGAAGATGAAGCTCCGTCAACACCAGAAAAGGCGATGTGATAGTTCAATGGATGAATCACAACAATTAAGTCATCAATATTTGGAGTCCAAGTTAAACCAAGACCCAAATCAAGCGTACCTGGAGATAAAAAATTCTGAAGTGAAGTATTCAATTCACCTAAACCAGAAACTGCCCATGTATCAGAAATAGGCTTACCTGCTAATGAAGATATATTCAGTATATCAATTGTTCCATTATTAAAAAGTCCGTCACCATCTAAGTTTCTATCTGCCTCGCTAATGTCAATGTCTTGCCAGCTTTTTGACAACACACCTTTATTTCTCCAGAAGAATTCATCAGTAATGTTGTTAGCAAAGCCAGTCAACCCGATGTTTAATGAAGATGATCGTGCATCACGATTCGGGCTAGATATCCAGTTGCTTGATTGGTTAAAATCAAATCCAACAAGTCCTGAATAACCAGTTACCCATCCTGCATCTTTTTCAATTTGTGCAGCGAGCGCATCTGCTTCTCCTTGTAATGCTGCCAAAGCCGCTTCAGCTGCAGCAACTTCCGCTTGTTTTTCTTTTAATTCCGCGTCTAGTGTTTGTGCTTGCAATGAAACCATTGTTACAAAGCATAAGAGTAATAGTGTAATTTTTTTCATAACTGTATTTTTGTCAATGTTTTTTAGTTATCAATTAATATAATTCTTGCTAGTCATGTATAGTTAGTTTATTACCCAGGACATGACTTAACGGATATACTATTCGACGATCATTTGAGCGAATAGTAACCGTTGTATTGTCAATTTCGATAATTTCTCCTGATACGTCATCCAAACTAATGCGGTCTCCCACAGATAATCTTCCTTTATTGTAGAATGATGAAATAATATTCTTTAAAAGATCTTTGGATGCCAATCCATAGCCAATGGCAAATGCGAAAACAACACCAGCAATTAATATGGATAAATTGGTTTCAAGGAACTCTGTTTCGATAGCAGCTTGTCTCAATGCACTCACAAAAACAGTAATAAGTATAAAATAGAAGACGAAGCTCGAAATCATATTAGCTGAAGGAATTCCTAAAGACTTCAGTGCGGTCAAAACGAGGTTTCTCAATGCCTCAGCAACTAATAGACCTAAGATCAACATGATGATAGCGACTATTAAATTGGGTATAAAATTGATGATGTCGGATACCAGATTAGATATGGCCGGCATTCCGAGTGCTTCTGCACTAGCGGTCATAAAAATCAGTAGCAGTACATAGTAGACAAACTTTGAAAGTATAGTACTGATTTTGATCCTTACATTTGATTTCTGTACAATATCAATATCAGCTAATTTTTCGCCAAGTCTGTCAACTCTTAGGCGTTCTAACAATCGTCTTATCAGACCTGCAACAATTTTTGAAATAATAATCCCAACAACAATAATGACGATAGCCAGAAGAACTTTAGGCACCGCATTAAAAAATTGCTTTAAAAGATCAGCAGTTAATCCGTTTAACATTAAAAAAGATTTAATTGGTTTTTATTAAAGATTAATACTCTCTAAATGTAATAGTCAAAAGGGGTTAATGTCATTTAATGAGTATTGGGATACTTTGGTCTATGACCATCAGCATCAGTAGAAGGTTCACCTTTGGCATCTTCCTTTTCTTTTTGCTGTTTTGGACCATTTCCTCCCGTAACATTCACAAAAATATTGAAAAATTTGGGAATAAAAAGTTCCAAAATATCACCGATAAAATGAAAGAATCCAATAGAATGATTAACATTATCCCGGACTCTACGATCCCGCTCATCAAATTGCTTTGAGTTCTCTTTTTCTAACTCTTTAAAACTATTTGTAGGCATTAAATCAAATTTAAATTTCCGTATAATTTTCCTTGTGAATACGTTTAAACTTTTGCTTAGCGCGTTTGATTTTCATCTTTATCGCGCTTTCCGATTTGTCAAGGATTCCACTTATTTCTTTAATCGACATATCATCTTGATACTTCATTAAAAGTATCGCTTTGTCTGTAACAGGAATTTTCTCTAAGATGATTTTGAGTCTTCTGACATTCATCTCAAGTAGAAATCTGTCTTCTACTCCATCCTCTGCCACATCATGTTCATTTGTCATATCCTCCACTAAAACGCTCTTGTCTTTTTTACCTTTTCTAATGGAATCGATACAAAAATTGTATGTGATCGAATATATCCATGTAGAAAATTTTGACTTGCCACTGAATTTTGCCAAGTTCAATAGAATCTTTACAAATATTTCTTGAGTTGCATCTTCGGCTTTTTCTTCATCTTTTAAAATAGATAGGCACTTCCCAAATATTTTAGATGAATACCGCGTATACAGAACATCAAAATACTTTTGATTCTGTGTGGCAATATACTCTTTGACCGCCTCTTCGTCAGAGATCGTCAGGGTGATATTTCGTGTCAATAATGCAAATAAGGAGCGAATCAAAACAAATTGCGTTTTAACATACTACACTTGTCGATATGTAGACGTAGAAATTTAAAAAAGTTACAATACGAGTAAAGGAAGTTAAAAAGGTAAGTTAGTACAAATGTTAAATAAAACAAAATGAGGCAATGCAATGCATTACCTCAACCCTAACCAAATGAAACCAAGTGTCGAATTTTTACTTATTGTAAAAATGACACTATGTAAAGATAAGATTTTTGAGGAGTTTTCCAAGAGTTCGTCCCATTTGATTAATTTTTCGTATCCTATGTATATTATGATTCGACGACACTATACAATTTCAATATGCATCACATTATATACACTGTTTTCATGGTCTTCGGCACGCGCCCAAACGAACGATGATGCCTTTTTCATTAAAGACATTTATAACCACACACTTACGGAAGCTAAGGCATATGAGTGGCTTTACACGTTGTCCACTGAATATGGCGGCAGACTGGCTGGATCTGAAAACGCAGACCGTTCTGTTCATTATACAAAATCAGTAATGGAATCACTGAAAATGGACGACATAAGACTCCAAAGTTGTCAAGTCCCCAATTGGATAAGAGGTGATAAAGAGCTGGTTGCCATTATTGACTCCAAAAGCAAAGGTACGGTTGTACTAGATGCAACCAGTCTCGGCAATAGCCTGGGTTCTGGTCCATCTGGAGTATTTGCTGAAGTCCTCGAAGTCAAAGGGCTAGATGAGTTAAACGCCATGAAAAATGAGTTGGTAAAGGATAAGATTGTTTTTTTTAATCGCCCGATGGATCCTACACAGCTAAGAACATTTAATGCATATGGAGGGGCCGTAGACCAACGTGGAAGAGGTCCAGCTGTTGCAGCCAAAAAAGGCGCTATTGCTGCTTTGGTAAGATCGATGACGACCCTCATAGATGATGTCCCTCATACAGGTGTAACTATATTTAATGAGGATGAACCTCTAATACCGGCAATGGCAATTTCTACAAGAAATGCTGAAATGCTTTCTGCATTATTGAAAAATGAAACAATCAAGATTTACCTTGAAAATCATTGCGAAATTCGGCCACAAAAGTCCTCATACAATGTTATTGGAGAAATAATAGGTAGTGAATATCCAGAAGAGATTATCTTGGTTGGCGGTCATCTTGATAGCTGGGATTTAGGAGGCGGTGCTCACGATGATGGTGCAGGATGTGTCCATTCTCTACAGGTTATTGAAACACTTAAAGCTTTAGATTATAAGCCAAAACGGACCTTACGTTGTGTGTTATTCATGAATGAAGAAAATGGCTTAGGTGGAGCCAGAGCATATGCCGAAGAATCTAATCGAAAAAACGAATACCATATGGCTGCAATAGAATCTGATGCCGGCGGCTTTACTCCAAGAGGTATTGGTGTGGGAGGAGATACTGCAATATTTGAAGCCAAATTTCCAAATATTAGACATTGGGCTGATCTGTTTGGTAGTTACGGACTAAACTTTACACCTGGAGGAGGTGGAGCAGATATTAATCCACTCAAGTCTCAAGGTGGCTTGCTGTTTGGATTGAGGCCTGACTCACAACGATATTTTGACTACCACCACACTAAAAATGACAATATTGATGCAGTCAACCAAAGAGAGCTTGAGTTAGGTGCAGCTGCAATGACAAGTCTTGTTTACCTTTTAGACAAATATGGGATTGAGGGTAGCAACTAGGCCGATGATTTAAATAGCAATAGGAACTTTGTCCTTTGTCTCAGTTCTTACACAATATTCTACTCGTCAAACTTGCCTGTCTATCTAATCAAAGTCAACATTCCATTAAATGATCGGCTATTACCATCATCCATAATGACAATAGCACGATAGATATAATTACCAGCGGAAACGGCTTCGCCATTCATCCTACCATCCCAACCTGAATCAAAATCAAGATCATCTTCAGCATACAATTCATTCCCCCAACGATCAAAAACGATTAAGCTGCTTACTTTAACTAAGTCTTCTCCACCTTTCAGCATAAATAGATCGTTGACACCGTCTCCATTTGGAGAAAATGCAGTAGGAAAAAATAACTGATAAAAATCTAAGCTGAGATGAACAAGGCTATCACAACCTAAATGACTGAGCAACTTAGCGTCATGTTCTCCTTTAGAATCGAAAGTGAACTCCTCAATTTGGTATGTTTCACCTTCGAATATTTTAGTGTTGATTGTATCAAAAACTTGTGCTTTTACATCAAGCAATAAAGTAGAAATACTGTCACATTCGTATTGATTCTTGAGGGTATCTACATAAACGCCACTTTGATCAAGCAATTTTGATCCAAAGGAATAACTATCATTTTCACAAATAATCTCGATCGAAGTCTCTCTCAAAATGGGAAGTGTGAAGGAGTACTCTTCGACCAATTCGCATGATCCTTGGAATAGAACACGAGCTTGATAAGCTCCATTACCATACATCTGACTTAATTCATTTGCAGTTTCTCCGACAAGAGCGATTCCATCCTTATACCATTGATATAATCTGTTGTTTTCAAATGGAATGGACAAGGTAAAATCCTCATCGCAAGGATGATTAATTTCTGATATGGCGAATTCGAAAGATCGAGTATCAGCTAATACAAGTTCGTCAAAAAAATAGTAAGTGTGTTCTCTAGCGAAAGTTCTCGCGCACGGAGGTCCTATTGCTATGGCATAAATATCTTCATCCGGCATAACTTCAATCGAAGTCTTTATCCAAGAATCTGCTTCAATTGCACCTACCCTACGAGAGCCCAATTTTACCCAATCCGGTCCGTTAGTCGGACATCCAAAGGCAGCATCATCATTGCCAAATGGTAAAAAATCGCAATCTGTTGTACCAAAAAAAGTAATGTCAATTTCTGGTGATTTTTGAAAATCAACAAAGCCCATATAAAATTCGAATCGATATGCATCATTCGCTATTAGTGGATTCGTCAAACATGCTCCTGCATATTCTTTCCAATTGATTTGAGCAATATCTGGTTCATTAGAGGTGTCGTTAGCGTTTATCCTTCCATCACGAAAGCCCATTATTGCCTCGCCATCTGGGAATGGCATCGGGGGTGGAAAATTCTCCCAACCCATCCAGCCACATGTATGGAGGTAGTCTGTAGTTGGTCTTGAAGCTTGAATCCATAAATCTGCACAATCTAATTGGCTGCGATTGTTTGGGCAACATTCCATGTCCTCGAAAGAAGGATTAGGAATGAGAGATTCCGGTCTAATCACTTCACATTCACAATCATCGTCATTCAAATCAATCAGATTGTCCCCGTCATCATCAATACCATTATCACAAATTTCATTCATTATCGATGATGGATGAAATTTTGACAATTCAGGTGTATGATTCAGCACCAGGGCTGTAGACATCACATATAGCAATTTCAATGTGAACATTGTTTAAATCTAGCTATATGGCTTGGTATAATATGCAAAGACGATAAATAGAAACCCCTTATTGAATGAAAGAAGACAGTTTTCTTTGCAAAAAACTTTACTAAATCCGATCAATTTTAGCTATCCATTAAGCCTAGTCATTTACACTTGTAAACATGTTGATAAGTTCATCTTATGACAGGCTGATATACTCAATAGCTTTTTTACTTTTGATCCAGAATCATTGAAGCTATGAGTAAGAAAGTAAACTTGCACGATAAAACTTTTGAAGAATACATCAGTCGAGAGAAAATCCTACAACGTATGGATGAACTGGCAGTCGAGATTGATAAGGATTATGAGAATAAAATGGTGACGATGATTGGTAACTTGACAGGCGCATTCATTGTCATGGCAGATTTGTGTCGTCACATTCAAACTCCAGTTGACATCAAATTTGTCAAATACTCTTCATATGAAGGCATGGCCACGACTCATGTTGTGAAAGAAAGAATGGGTTTTGGAGGCATGGATTTGACTGGCAGAGATGTGATGATTGTGGAGGACATAATTGATACTGGTCTTACACTGGATTATCTACTCAACTTAATGGAACACAAAGGAGCTGCAAGTGTCAAGGTCTTCAGCCTTTTGCTTAAGCCAGATGCTGTACAAAAAGACGTCACTGTTGATTATGTAGGATTTGAAATCCCAAATGATTTTGTGGTTGGTTATGGCCTTGATTATGATGGTTTAGGTAGAGATTTGGATTCTATTTATAAGTTGAGCGAGTCGTAAAGGTGCCCCTCCACGACTCAATTCTAGGAGCCCTGTATGATTCTTCTAATCGAAAATCTCAAATGTTCTTTCCTCATAGTTTCCACTAAATAAAAATTATCTTATTTTTGCCGTCCAAAATGACCCATGGTGTAATTGGCAACACATCGGTTTTTGGTACCGACATTCAAGGTTCGAGTCCTTGTGGGTCAACAAAGCCTCTCTTCACGAGAGGCTTTTTTTATTCCCTTTTGCCTTCCATATTATAATGCTTGGACGAGAAGTTTAAGCGAAGGAAAGTGGAGCATCGGGAAGTCCTTGTGCCTGCCTACCTTAGGTAGGGGTCAACAAAGCCTCTCTT
>CAYNMW010000145.1:0-10538 GCA_964398295.1 uncultured Saprospiraceae bacterium
TAGATGACGCACCTAACGGCGCTTTGAAATTCTCTTAACTAAATGGCATTGGGTGAAAACACCTTCAACTCAGGTATAATGTTCAATGCATTCTATTCCTGAGCAAAAGGTGTCTCACCTCTTTGCGGTAATTAGGCAAGAGGTGAAACACCTTCAACTCAGATCATATGATAGAAACAATCCTGAGCAAAAGGTCTTCGACCTCTTTGCAGCATTAAACCTAAAACTCAAACCCTGACTTCTCAACGATCACTTCGTTCTGTCTGGGATTTCACTTCGCTCAACCTCAAAACCTGACCCCTCCAAAAACCTAAATCTTCGAAGGCACCACCGTCCCCAACTCGGCATGAATCTCTGTCAGTGTAGCTTTATAATTAATCTGCGCAGTGATGAGTAATGTTTTCATTTCATCGTCGAGTGTGTTGTCCTGTAGTCGCTCTGAAATTTCTTTCATGTTCTTTCTGAGCTTACGTTCTTTGAATCGGAGTATGGCTTGTTTTGAATCTTCGATGAAGTTTTCGTCCGGTTCCTTTTGTGTTTGCAAATACAATCCTTTGTCATGCCAATTCGCATATTCATATTGATCTTGCATCAAATCTATACAGGCCAACCTCACAGCTTCAATGTTGTGGTTGACAAAATAATTGGGTGTAAATTCACCTGTTGATTTAATTAGTTCTTCACTTTCCAATACAATAGATTTATACATGTCATTTGAAAAAGAATCAATCAAATCTTTGACATTAATGATAATGTACTCCGCTACTGTCGTTTTGTCGTCATAGAGTTTTTGACCTAGATTGAGTAATATTCTGACCAAATCTCTTTCTTGAAAATCGTCCCCTGCATATGTGGGTGTCTTTTGTGCATCTGCTCGTTGTGGACGTGGACGAATAAGTGAATCTTCATCACGCCGACTAAAATTTGACTGCCTTTTCTCTCTTTTTAATCTTGCACTAATGATTTTATTGGATTCAGCTACCAGGACATCTTCACCAAGGTCCAACAGGTTACTGCATTCTCTGATGTACAATGCTCGTTTCAGTGAATCGGGAATGTGAGAGATGCTTTCTACTATGCTTTTAATGACTCCGGTTTTCTTGATCGGGTCATTGCCAGCTTCTGCCATTAAAATGTCAGCCTTGAAGAAGATGAAATCTTTCTTGTTTTCTTCAATATAAGTTTGCAATCCATTCGAGCCTTTTGCTTTGACAAAACTGTCTGGATCTTCATTTTCTGGCAGTAGAACGATTTGCACATTCATATCCTGATCAAGGATAAGATCAATCCCTCTTAAAGCCGCTTTGATTCCAGCAGCGTCGCCATCATATAGAATAGTGATGTTAGATGTGAATCGCTTAACTAATCTGATTTGACCTTCCGTCAAGGAAGTGCCAGAAGAAGAAATGACGTGTTCTATACCAGCCTGAGATAACGAAATGACATCTGTATAGCCTTCAACTAAGATGCAATCGTCTTGTCTGCGAATTTCTGTTTTTGCATGATAGATACCATAGAGACTGTTGCTCTTTACATAAATGTCAGTCTCTGGCGAGTTGATGTATTTTGGAATCTTCTTATCACTGGATAGAGTTCTCCCACCAAATGCAATCACCTTCCCACTCAAGTTATGAATGGGAAACATTACTCTGTCTCTAAAGAAATCATATTCTTTTTGAGAGGTGAGGCCTAACTTCTGAAGAGAGTCTAGTTTATAGCCTTTATCTAAAGCAAGTTTAGTCAGGTAATTCCGTTCTTTGACAGCAAAACCCAATTCAAATCGCTTGATTGTATTTTCTCGAAAGCCACGTTCCTTAAAATAACTAAGACCAATGCGCTTTCCTTCATCCTTGTCAAACAAATTGGAGATGAAGGTGTCCTTAGCAAACTCATTGATCAGATAAAGACTATCTCTTTCCATTTGGGATTGCTCGTCATAATTGGAGGATCTGGTTTCCTCCAATTCTATCCCATATTTTTTTGCAAGATGTCTGATGGCATCTGGGAAACTCATCCCTTCGTGCTCCATTAAGAACTGCACACCATTACCTGCTTTTCCACATCCGAAACATTTGTAGATATTCTTGGATGGCGATACAGTAAAAGAAGGTGTCTTCTCATTGTGGAAAGGACACAAACCAATCATATTGATACCTCTCTTTTTGAGATCAACATACTCTTGTATGATATCCTCAACCTGAGTGATATTAATAACTTGCTCTACGGAATGGCTACTGATCAATTTGCGCGCGTACTATTTGTGAGGTGAAGGTAACATTGCACTCGGGTTCGTCCATTCTAATGACACACATTTTGCTAACAACTTACTCAGAAGTGTTAGATTTATAGCCGTGCCTTGACCTAGGCTGCTTACCATATAATTTATTGCTACCCGTTAACACCGCATTTCATGCGTGGCTAATTATATTTGACACCGCTGGAGTCATTAATTTGTATACTGAATAACATTGTACGCTACCTTTTAAACCTGACCTCCTGACGATCAATTCAACCAATTCTGATAGTCATATCTGATGTCCTCAGAATCAAGTAAACTTAGAAATCCTTTGCAGGTACCATTGTAAAAAAATGAGCTTTCCAGAAAGTTAGGTAACTCAGCTCGTTCATCATATTTATAGCGAGATGAAAGTACTTCTAGTAGCCTTATTACCTGAAATCGAGACAATTGTATGTAATATTCAATAGTATGTTTACTAAAAACATCACGAAGTCTTGGTGACTCTGTATAGCCGTTTATGATTAAATCTCCGGTCCTGTTAAATGAAATGCGTGTATCCATCGGATTTATGATTTTTATTCAAATATGTTCTTTATAGTGCAGTCAAATTGCACGATAAATCATAGTCCTAAAATGTCGTCAAGATTTCTACAAATAATTTGTGAGTGTTCAGTTTACAAGTATATTTGACTATCCTCTTGAACATATTTTCCAAGCTCAATTAAATATAAACTTATAGTTGCGTACAGAAATAAGTATGCAATAAAACAGAATAATAACCAGAACCCAATTGCATGAAAAAGCTTTTAATTTGGCTTTTTATGAGTTCTTTGGTATCGTTAATTTACGGACAGAGGCCATCCCAACAAGTCGACCACATTTGTTCCAGAGTACAATCTCCGCAGGACATCATTTACCAACCCATGGAAAGTATTGACTATGCAGTCAATGCAAAACAAATTACTTGTCAGTATACTGATCAGGCACAATTCGCAGCTTTAGACAAGTTCCAGTTGTTTAATTATTTAGTGAGTGAAACAAATCCTTTTGAATGTGTCTATCGAGAGTTGTTTGATTTCAATTCCACTTACACTCCTCAGATATTTAATTCTGAAAATGTAATCTATGTTGCCACTAACGCTAAAGTCCTTGCAAATCTGTACAACGGGACTAGCAATAATGGTTTATATGGTGTGATGAGTTATTTAAGTATTGCCTCACAAATGTCAACCTACTTTAATGTGGAATATTCTGGTGTGGCATGGACAAGGATTCGAAGTTTGTCAAAAGCAATTATAGCAAATCCAAAATCTCTGAATGAATCAAATTTGAGTTTGCGCATCAATGCTGAGTTGTTTAATACCATTGCTGCCGCTCAAATAAATGGAACAGCAGAGTATGTTCCGTTTGTCAGGCAACACCTCGCAAATCTTGCTGACAATTCGTATGAATCCGTTTCAAGTTTGTATGATTATTATTATTGTTATTATTTTTTGCTGGATGTCTTTCTGCGTTTTGCACCTGATAATCAAAGCCATATAAATTCAGTTGTACCAAATACAGACATGTTGACTGAGTTAAAAAATTCGGCGATCAATATGGACCTCAACGACGATACCTTTACGTTTTTTGACGATATCTCCACATTCACTGTGCATGCAATGACCAGGTATGCACAACGATCTTCTTTGCAGCCTATAGTAGGTCCTGCCTTGGTAGAAATCACAAATGCCTATCCTCCATATAGTGTTCATTGGACTTCAGCAGCTATTGGATTAGTCCAAAATAATTTGCCGTTCGATATGACGGAGGAGGAGATCATTCACAATCTGACTGCACTTGTGCTTCCAAATGATTTCCAATTTGATGATGGTAGGTTTATCATTTCCACACCGCTTAGTTACGAAGAATCCAAATCGCTATACGATGCTTCCTTAGAAGTACGGGCACAATTTTACAGACTACTACAAGATGACAATCCCTTAGCAGAAGATACAAACGATACCTTACGTGTAAAGCTCTATGGTAATCGGGTAGATTATCAAAGCTTTAATGGTATTCTTTTCGATATTAATTATCCAAATTCAGGTGGAGTGTATATAGAAGATTTTGGTACATTTTATACCTATCAACGTACACCAGAAGAAAGTACCTATACAGTTGAAGAATTGTTTAGGCACGAATTCGCCCATTACTTGCAAGGAAGATTTATCATTCCTGGTACTTGGGCACAAAGTCCATTCTATGATAATAATCGGCTTGTTTGGTTTGAAGAGGGCATGGCCCAATTTTTAACAGCAAGTACCAAATTAGATGGTATAAAAGGATTGCAGGTCATTAAGGACAGGATTTTATCTACTGGAGATTTTCAGACACTAACAGACGTGTTCAATTCCAGTTACAGTTCTGGCAACCCAGATGCATTTTATATTTATGGTTCGATGATGTGGAGTTGGTGGTATGATTCTGACAGAAGTCTGATCAAACAATTAATGGACAATTTACGCAACAGTCAGTTGACGCAATTTGATAATGTAGTGAATTTCCTAAGAAATTCATCCGCTCATAATAACGAGTATCATTCTTTTATAAACCAACAATTGCCATTGCAGAATTTTTGGATTACACCAGAAACTCCTTTTGTAGATCAAGCTGCAGTAGACTTTACCAATGTATCTAGTCTTGAAGTAGAAGTAACTAATGCTGATCCATCTGTTACAGTAGAATCTGTTGTGCTTAACGGGCCAGAAACAGAACGAAAGTTTCAGTTGAGCGGTCAATTGAATTTGAATGGAACCAATCATAATCTGGAAATTGTAATTGATCAACTGAACAATAAACTAGACCTGCTAATGGCTACATTGGCATCATCTTCATCAATCAATAATTTTGAATTTGGTACAGCTTATTACACTGATGTGCAAACGGGAGTGACACCAAGTGGAACCTTTGTTATTGAAGGTCCAATAAATGAAGGATGCGGACAACCATTGATAAGTGAAATGCAGTCTCAAGGCTTTACCAGTTTTGTCTACTTATTTTATACAAGTAATTCTCCATTGGAGCATCAATTCAGGTATCGAGAATTAGGTGAGACATCATGGACGACTCTTGATCAAACAACAGTAAATCGCACCACTATAACAGGTCTAAGTTCAATAGTTGGCTATGAATACCAGATGAGAAAAGAATGTTCAGCGGATGAATGGTCGACATATTCAGATAGCAAATATTTCTATCCATGCCCTGATCAAAGGGATTTGAGTACAGTTACCCTTAACTTTGATGCCAATTTTCATGCAGCTGTCAGTGTGTCTTCTTCAGGTACAATGAGTGGCAATAGTGAAATTTCACTTGTCGCAGGTCAAAATGTGGAGCTTGGTATTTCTTTTTCTGTAGAAGAGGGAACAAACTTCCTTGCAAACGCAAATAACTGTAGAGTTAAACAGTGATCTTTCTACTATGCAAAATTAAGCACTCAACTCAAAACTGACGACCAAAGAGAGACAAAAAAATACTGACGCCAGTCAGGCAATCATTCAAAATTAAACACTCAACACTCAACACTGTCTCCCAAAGGGAGACTACTCAACAAACCAAGCTTCCACTATTTCTACACTTGCTTCACAAGTTCCATCGATTTTTTTAGGACGTGTACTTATGCGTTGTCGTCCAGATTCTTGTTCGCTTTTGTACATCGGAAATAAAGTTGCAGTCATAGTAGTCCTGTCTTCACCTTCGACCATTAAATATTTGACCTTAATGATTTTATCCGTGTGATTGCTGTAAAAATAAAAGCTGGTCTGACAGACCTTTTCTTCACCTTGTTGAGTTCCCGTTGTATTGGGATAGGTGATGTATGTTACGACATGATCGAGAGCGCTATCTATTGTTGTATGTTGTGATACGCCGTTAGAATAACCCATCAAAATGCTGATGAGCAAAATGAAAATGTTCATGGTAAAAGGATTTAATTAATAACTCGTAAAATTCTCTTTTAAAATTACCGCTCATTTACAAGAGATAAAATGATGGTTAATACCAATTTTTGCTAGGGTAAACCCTTGGTTTGTGCTATGATTCAAAAGTATTCAACGACGTAATTGAATTTGTTGTTAACATTCAAATACTTAATATGGTATGCTGTTTTACATGTCAAATGCTCTATTAATGGTTATCTTGAACAGAAGAAATACTTATGAGAAATATTGTTTTTTACTTCTTTTTGGTCATGATCATCATGTCCTGTCAACCTGAGAATCTTATGCAAGAGTCGGTTACCAATTTCGTTTCCAAACCCAAAGTAATTGAGAAACAAGAGATAAAGACATTGGAAATAGGGCAGAAGGCTCCTGATTTTAAACTTCCTGCAACAGATGGTAAGATGTACAGCCTCTCAGATTTTGAAGAATACGATGTTTTGGCTATCATTTTTACCTGCAACCATTGTCCAACTGCACAGGCATATGAAGAACGGATAAAGCAGGTAGTGAATGAGTACAAGGATCAGTCATTTCGATTAATCGCCATTTCTCCAAATAGTCCTCTTGGCGTACTGTATGAAGAATTGGGTTATTCTGATTTGGGCGACAGTTATAAAGATGGTCAAGTGAGACATAAAATAGCTGATTTTAATTTCACCTATCTCTATGACGGAGACGAGCATAGTACATCCCTGCATTATGGTCCTGTAGCAACTCCTCATGCCTTTGTATTCAATAGAGATAGAAACTTGGCCTATGTCGGAAGAATTGATGCGAATGAAAAGCCAGGCACTGGGCAAGCCGAAGATTTAAAAGCCGCAATCAATTCACTACTTGCAAATGAAGTAGTTGAGCAACCAATAACAAAGACATTTGGATGTTCGACAAAATGGGCTTGGAAAGAAGCCTGGGCAAGAGACAAAGAAGAAGAATGGAAAACTAAACCTGTTGATCTTCAGGATTTGGATAAAGATGGAGTACGAACACTTATAGCAAATGAAACAGACAAATTGCGTTTGGTCAATGTTTGGGCAACCTGGTGTGCACCTTGTCGAATTGAGTATCCAGATTTTGTTATCCTGCACAGGATGTTCGGAGCCAGAGATTTCGAATTCGCCTCGTTGTCAGCAGATGATCATAAAAAAAGAGACAAGGCATTGCAATTTCTAAAAGATTCACATTCTTCGTTACCTAACTACATTTATTCAGCTGAGGACAAATACGAATTGATTGAAACTGTAGATCCGTCATGGAATGGAGCATTACCGTATACGATGTTGATCGAGCCAGGAGGTAAGGTGGTCTGGACCCACCAAGGCACCGTTGATTTTCAGGAATTAAAAACAGCTATTGTAGATCATGAGATGATAGGTAGGGTGTATTAAATTTCGGACTTTCTCATCATACATGTAGTTACTGAATCGCATCCAAAAACGGCTCCATCTCCAAGATTTTGATGTCCTCTCTTTTTTTCAGTTGTCTCAAAAACCATCCTTTATGTCCAGCACCATAGATGATCAGCATTCGTTTTCCCTGATGTCTGTATTTTTCCAATGCTTTTTCGATATTCCAATAGTGAGCAATATTGATATTTTCCCAACCGCCTAAAGCCAGTTCGATATTGAATAATCTGTTGTACTCCTGGAGGAAAATATTCTGAATGTCATCATACTCAGCTGTGTGGATAAAATATGGGTCATTGTATTTTCCTGTTGCTCTATAGGTAGAATCAGACTCCATTCGAGCTTTTGTGTAGGCCTTCCAGTCTTCTGCTCTAGAAGGATCTTCACTGATCGCCCTAAGTTTTGCTGACCGCTCATTTGCCATTATTCGTGTCCATCCAGCAGTTGGGATGATTTCGAAATCCATTGATTTTGTAAGAGGAAATACCACATCTGTATATTCTGGAAAACGCATGACTCTTGGTTCTGATATCGTGTCATCTTTTATAAATCCATCCATAGCAGCTTGCATCAAATGTGGAGGTATTTCGGCAAGTATGTAATCTGGGTCTATTTCAACAATTAGCTTTTCTAAATAAGATGTGTTGTAGATGCTATCTGTGAGATGGCCGCTATGAATAGTCCCCAAAATCAATACTTCGTTTTTGGGCTTTTGAACTGCGGTTTTGTTGTCAACCATTCCACAACTTGACAGCAAGGCTGTGAAAATTATAGATAGTATTATAAGGTGATTGATGTGTGTATTCATCGCATAGATAATTATATAGATGAAGCTACAGTATTTGATTAAAGTATAGTACATTAATTTGCATACATTACTAGAATAATTTAATGATCATGAGTTGGATAAAGACAATAAGCTATCAGGAAGCAACAGGCAAACTCAGACGATTGTATGATAAAATCAAAGGGCCAGATGATGCCATTGACAATGTGATGGCTGTGCATAGCTTACGACCCCATACAATGGAAGGGCATATGAGTTTATACAAGAATGTTTTGCACCATACTGGCAATGAACTACCAAAGTGGTATTTGGAGGTTTTAGGTGTAATAGTAAGTAAGTTGAATAATTGTGACTACTGTGCTGAACATCATAGCGTAGGGGTAAAACGAAATTTAGGAGATGACGATAAATGTGAGGCCATTCTCAGAAGCATTCAAAATCAAAATACAGCACAATCTTTAGATGCCAGATTACATGCAGGCATTGAATATGCAGAAAAAATAACCATTGCTCTGGCAAGTATCACTGAGAAGGATATAGAAGGCTTGCGCTCCGTCGGATTCACCGATGGTGAAATATTAGAAATCAATCAGGTAGTCTCGTACTTCAATTATGTCAATCGGATGGTAGTGGGATTAGGTGTTGAATTAGAAGAATCAAATATTGGCATGTCTCCAATTAGTAGTGACTCTGAGGATTGGAGTCATAAATAAACACGTTCAATTTAGAAAATTACTAATGGCTATGATTGCTGCATGGGACTATATTTTCATTCAATAATATTCCTTTAACTACTTTTTTGTTTTTAGATTTCAGACGATTTTTTGGTGTTGGCAAGGACAGACCGAATTCTATTACAGTTCTTATTCGTTCTCTTTGATCGAAAGTGAAAATGGTTCTTAATCCTCCCCATTCCATTATATTTGTTCGCCAAACTGAGTTGTTATCACAATTAATCACAGGATTCGCCTCATTAGATTCAGTTCTCCGATAATTGTATGTATCAACAGCAAAATCTCCTTCAGATGTACAGCGAAATTCGAACGGGTGATGAAGTGATAAAAGATGACCAAATTCATGTGCTAGAACTTCAGGAGACAAGTTGCCATTCATATATACAGCATTAATTATAGGTGATTCTGGTTCTCTATCTACCGAGCCTATTCCTCCTAATTCAACATTTAGCAAGGTTGGAAAATTGGCAATTCCAGCTGGATTAAATGGAAAATTCGCAGACCAATCACCTTCTGCCACATATACATTTATGAATTGGTTTGGATTCCAATAATGATCTTCCGTTAAGGCCTGTGCTTCTTCGAAACTCGTTGAGCTTGAATTTCCTCCCTGAATAACATTAGTGTCCACAACTCTAAACCTGAGCTTTAGGTCTACTTTATTTGGGTTTTCAAAAGGATCTGAAGAGAGACTGGTGTTGTTGACAATGTCATTGACAGCTGCAAATGCTTCATTAATAGTTTGTAGATTATTGAGTCGATCAGCTCCAAAAAAGTGTAGTACTACAGGAAATTCCACTATATCATATTCTGGTTCTTGCCTAACATCTAGGTTAAAGGTATTGCTCCTAATACCCAATAAATCTAACTGAAGATCGTAATTGCCAGCTATATCGAAATGAACATCGGTAGTTGATTCTTGAACGGAATTATTAGCAAACAACTGCAATCTTGAATCTGTTTCCAATAATTCGACTTGTCCAAAAGGTGTATTTATTTCGGCAATAAAATCTGTTGTTGACCATGGATTAGTCGTCAATAAAGTTGTTTGTGCCAAACTAGATATAGCTATTTCAACATCACTTGGTCTAACTGAAATTATATCTATGTTATTAGACCTCACTCCATTTATAGACTCTGCTCGAACCGTAAACACACCTTGACCATCTGGTGTAAATAAATTACCTTCTATTTCATTTCCATTAACAAAATAAGTTGCGGCTACATTATTTAAATCTTCAAATGTGGAAAAACCAACAACACTTAAATCTATAGGCTCTTCACCTTCGAGAAAAAGATTTCGGTCAGGAGAAAGAAAAACTCTCTCAATAGCATAATTCTCATAGAATAATTCGCCACTTAGTATTTGATCTTCTTCGCATGATTGAATAA
>CAYNMW010000146.1:0-10280 GCA_964398295.1 uncultured Saprospiraceae bacterium
CTTAAGCCCAATAAGTGAGTCATTTTTTATGTAGCAAATGGTATCATACGTAGATAACCATAACTTGGAATTTTCATCTAATTGAATATTAAAAATGTCTTGATGGGGTAGTCCTTTCTTAGGTTCAAATGAAGCAAAATTATAACCATCAAATTTGACGAGTCCTTTGTCTGTGCAAAACCAGATATGCCCTGTTGAATCTTGTACCGCTCTATATACTTTATTGCTTGGGAGCCCATCTTGCATATCAAATGAAACGACAGCAGGCGATTGTCCATAAAGAGGTATGGAGAACAATAATACTATCGCTAAGTACATCTGTTGGATAGACTTCATGATCAATTAATAGAAGCCCTTTTCGCTACGAGCTTGCGTATATAAATCTAATAGGTTTTTTCGCTTTTTGTTCCCTTATTTTCTATGGTATGGTATCACAGGTTTGCAAATTGGTTTCAAATATAGCTCCATCTTCGACAATAAAATTTGAAGGAAGTTCTATTTGATTACCTGCATTATATATTACCGTAAGTCCATTTTTGATGACCCCTTTAGATAAAATATTATTTTCAACATTAAAGGTCACATTACTTTTGATTTCACTCGCATAGATAACCATATTGTCAACGCAGGTTTCACAAGAAGGACAATAAGGGCCACCACAATCAATATAAGCTTCTAATCCATTTGCTAAGCCATCTGAACAACTTGGACATTCTCCTTTCTCTTTTATTACAATTGTACCCAAAGACTCTATACATTGATAATCTTGATGCTTGAGCCATATGGGATATGTACCTGGTGCCAAATCATAGAAATTAAAAGTATTCTCTCCTTGATTAGCTGGATAGAAAGTATTGGCTTCATCGTAGCTAATTAGATAGTTCGTGTTAGAGGTATAAAGATTGATTAATAAACTACCAGTAGGTTCTGTAAAACAAGAAGTGTGATTGCCTTTTATGGTAAAGTCATAAGCGGGCATTCCTTTAATGAATCGGTTGCCCAAGTACTTTTCACAAGTTGAGGCATTCCACCTTACATAAATGTGATTGTCTCCTGAAGGTAAATTTTCAAGTCTATGATAATTTATAGAATCTTCAAGGAGGTAAGAATAGCTAAGACCACCATCTGTACTAAGTTCTAGTTGTTCATATATAGGGTGATCTATGATATCCAATTCGAGGATACCTCCTTCTAGATATGAACAGCTTACAAAATTATCTATGATATTTACTTCTGGAAATTCTGGACTTTCCAAGTCAATAATCGCTAAGTGAGAAGGACATCCACCGTCTCCATAAACCACCCAACAATCATAACTGCCAAAAGGAAGGTCTGCAAAAATAAAATGATCAGTATTGTAGTTGGAGACAAGTTGTGACCATGAGAAACCTCCATCAATACTAAAGCGATAACTATTGACAACCGGCAATGTGTCTAGGATATTAAATCTAATTGACCCGAGTCCGTTATCAACACAATTCTCTTCTTCTACTACAGTAACTTCTGGACCTGCTTCTAAAGTGAAGCTGGCAATTTCCATAGGACAGTATCCTCCTTGCCATCTCATCCAAACATTGTATACTCCAGATTGAAGATTTTCTATATAGTACACATCTAAGAAATCATCTTCGAATACATAATTGTAATTCTGACCACCATCAACACTCACCTCCACATGTGTTCTATCTGGATCTGGGTTGTCGTTAAATTTAAATGATATTTTTCCTGCTGAATTGCCACTGCAACTTGGATCAATAGCATAGATCCATTGATAACTTACTGCATCACAATTATCACATGCATAGTCCACTATCTTTGGAAAATTTCCTATAGGTATACCCGTGGCACCATCATTATCCTTTGCATTGATCAAGCTGTAATTAGAGTTAATAATAATCTCTGGGTCCAATAAACTGTCAATCACGGTGAAATCATAAGTGCCAATGTGAGTATCAACATACTTGTTAAGTTGTACTTCTGGAAGCATTGTATCAATCCTGTGTAATACTAAATTGATTAATCCACATTCATTATCAATTCCAATTTCATAGTTCATCCAATTTGGATTATTCTGATTGGTAGAAGAGAAATTTACTTCAGTATAATTATTAAACTGGACCGCTTCTGGATTAAAGTTGATGAAAATACTCGATGAACCGATGGCAAAATCATCAGGAGAAAAATTAGAGGCTTTCGCATAAAGTCCAACTTCTAATCCGTCTGCGCAATTATTAACACTAGTCAATGAAAGATTAGCTGATTGCGCATGCAATGAAGACATCAATACGTAAAATAAAACAGTATGAATAAGGTAAGTGATATTTATTTTGGCGATACACATGAAGCTTACGTTTAGTATTTTAAATTTTTGTGTAAAACAGGATAACCCAACTTTGATCTGTTCTCTTCCCACAAGGCATAGTCCATGGTATCGACCTTACCATCCGAACTCAAGTCGCTTTCCTTATATCCAACTGCACCAATGGTGCTTTGCCACAGATTTAAATCTGCAGTATTAATGGCACCGTTTTGATCCATGTCTCCAGCCATCATTCCGTATATACCAGGGCTTATTTCTTTTAATTGCCCAAGACCACGTGCAGCTGCTTCTCCTTGGCTCAAATCCACTTGAAAGCTGCCTTGATCTACTACATCGATAGCAGCACTTGCAATCACTCCTAAATGAGATCGATGCAGAATCGCAACATAATGTCTTTCAGGATGAAGATCCTCGATCTGGACAGTATTAGTAGCAGCGTCGATGGCTTTTACTTCTCCATCCATTGTTAGCAAAGCAGGAGTTCTATGTTTGAGTAAGCCGTTAGCATCATATAATTCTAGTAAAACCCAATCAACAATATTTTCATCAAAACTGTCTACCGTTTCTTCACCATAATAGTTGAAGAAGTTATTATCAAATGGCTGCTCCATTGGGAGATAATTATTGTCATTCAGATGTGTACTCATCAGCCCAGTGGTCTCGTCGTAATAACCCTCGAGATATACTTTGATGCCTAGACTAATGCTTGCCGCTTCGATAGGTACATAACTGCAAGTTGAATCAACTGCATTATCTGGAAGAATCAATGGGATGTGCCTATTTAAAATGTTTTGTGCAGTATTTGGAAAGGCAGCCGACAATGAAGTCGGACTTGCACCTAACCAATCTTTCAAAATTGAAGCAAATACAGATCTGTAATCATGTTGTAATTGTGAGAGCGAAGCTGCACCATCATTGTCATTTCCTCCAAGCATGTCACTAAGTGCTAAACTATGATTGGCTCCAAATATTCCTTTGTCGGCAATATAGTCTGCATTGTATGTGCCTGACTCTGAATGATCAAAATTTAAATTGTCACCAAAAACAAACATGGAAGAGAGCGTACCATGATCTGTTCCAGCATTTCCGTTTTGTTTTAGTTTTCTACCAAATTCGGAGAATACTACGGTATTGACTTTATGACTTAGTGATAAACCAGAAAGATCTTCAACGAATTTATTAATGGAAAAACTGATTTCTTTTAGGAGTGCATCATGTCTGCCTGCTTGACTGACGTGCGTATCCCATCCGCCAATTCTTGCCATATAAACCTTGGTAGTCGAGCCACCAGAAATAAATCTTGCTATGGTTTTTAACTGGTCTGCAAGACCGTAATTAATACCATTATTATCATAGTTAACACTGTTAGTACCTAGATTGAATACTTCTTGAATTCTTTCAGAGTAGATCTGTGTACTTTTTTCTACCAAGCTTAAATATTGCAATTGGTCGCCATGATTCGACATTGGAAATTGTGCAATTGGATCCCCACTCAAACTTGAAAGGACGCTATAGAATCCAGCTGGATCTTGTCCGCTCAGATTGATTTCCATGTCGTGCTCATCGATTGTATGGAATCCGGTATCAGGCATTTCGCCAAGTATAATTCCCAAAGGATCTAATAAATTACCAAAAGGTAGCCCCTTGTAAGTAGGATGCTTATCTTTTAAGAACCTTCCTACCCATCCATCATTAATTCCCGCGGCGGAGGGACTACCTTGAATCCCCTTTAGGATTATATCTTCAGAGGCAAAATGTGATCGGTTTAGTGATGGGTATCCAACACGCTGAACGATTGCCATTTTCTCTTGATCGTATAAGCTTTTAAGTTCGGCCAATTGGGGATTTAAACCTATTTGAAGTGCATCATCTACGTTGATATTTAGATCTATTAAATCGTTGGTATTTAAGGACAATCCAGGTCTAAGTGATTGGTATCTTCCTAAATGGTTTAAAGGGACAGTCGTATTAATTATATCGTTAGCTCCTGCTAAATAAATAATCACAAGAACACGGTCGTCATAGCTGCAAGTGGAGGCAGGTTGTACGGTTCCAGATAGACTTCTTAAACCTAAACTGTTTAAGAAGATCGGAGCCATAACACCTGAAAAACTATTTTGTATAAAATCTCTTCTTTTCATAATTAATAAGTCTGGTATTCAGGTGAGGATAGCACACTATCAATAAATCTTACTAGTCCAACGCGGACATTTTCTGTGACTTCATTTATAAATACGGGACTCGCATTCGGGTCATTTTCAACTTCTCTAAATGCCTTCCATGAGAAATACCAATTGATAGGGCTTAGTCCTCCAAGCAGTGCTTCATGGAAATATTCAAAGCGATTTGCATTTGGCATTTCAGGAATAAACTGGCTCAAAAAGTTGCTAACGAATTCCGTTGTATTGGCGACACCGATAGGGTTTTCAGGATCTGGGCCTGGGCCATTATCATCGTCAAATGCATTCCTTACGTAATCGACTAAATCAACTACGAAAGGAAAATCATTTATATAATTACCTCGCATTGGAGGAATAAATTCTCCTTTTATGGAAAGGGAAACAGAATATCTTCTGTAAATATTTGAAGAGCTAAACCAATTTCTAGAGTAGGAGGGGGCGTCGTAATATCCAGGATAGCCCTCTACCGTAGTTGGTCCTCTTGGATCCAATCCCACCTTGGTAAAATGATCATCAATAAAGATTTTGAAGTATCCTCTGAACAAATCTTCCTTTTCTTGATCAGAGTCATCTGGAAGTTGTGCTACCTCAAATTGATTGAAGGTTTGCAACATAAGTTCCCAAGGTGATTTTATTTTTGCGCCAATTATTTCATTTTCACTATCAGTGTCATCTTGATCAAAAAAGTGTTCGCTCTTGAGTAAGATCTTTAATACATGGATGTGGTCATATCCAGATACAACTAATTCAGTAGCCAATGGCTCAATGACATTAAGTTCAGTATCGTAGTCTACCTCATCTCTTACAAAGAATTGATACATTCTTCTTACAAATGATTTAGCTGTTTCTTCATTGCCAAATACGATGTCATAGAACTGCTTTAATTCTACGTACATGTTAGCGGCAGTTTTATCTGGATCGTTGGTAGTTGCTGGAATAGAATTTACTGGTCCACCTCCTACGAGTCCTGGACTGAATACTTTCTCAGACCAATCATGTCTGTTAACATCTGGAAAGCCTGTGATGACTCCAGTATCTATGACTTCATTGAATGTTGGGTCATTAGAAACATAGGAGTTATATACCCGATATCCTGTAAGGACCTTTGCGGCATTTTGAATATCTGTTTCTGTATAATTTGTATAGTCCCCATTTCCTAAATTAGCACCTCTCCGAATGGTCATCAATTCTAAAACCTCTCTAGCGAAGTTTTCATTTGGTGAGTTTACTGTATTCCTATCATTATTTAAATAATACATCATTTGAGGATCATTGGTGACCTTCAGTGTGATGGTTTTTAAATCAGTTTGAAAAACCTTTAGTAAGAGTCTCCAATAGTGATAGTAATATTCGAATTTTATTCTAACAGGAAAAAGCGTATGCAGCCAATGGATCACTTTCCATCGAGCTGAGGTATCATACATTGCCTCTATGGTCTTCCACATTAAAGTGGCGTCTTGTTTTTTAATATTGTCAGCGCCAAAGACATTGGTGAAAGTACCAGGACTGTATACATAGGGTTGCGGAGAACTTGTATAATTTAAAGGACCGAAAGGATATTTTTCTGTTAGCGTATCAAAAGAAAATAAATCATCTATGATCTGACTTGCAGTCATACCAATATAATCATCAACAGTTGACTTGTTGAAATTATAGCTGCTTCGTCTTAACAAATGAGTTACCAATCTTTTGTTCAAAGGTGTGTAGTATTCTTGAACAGAAGTCGTAGACATTATATAGTATTTGAATACTGAATATAAAGTCTGAGGACTTATTTGTCGAGAGTTAAACCATAACTGCAAGTTTCGAAACCATAACTGCTTTTAGCGTATAGGCGCCTACGCTAAAATCATAGGAATTGTAAAAGCTCTGATGCACTAATGCAGCACCAGAGCCACTATTGCCTAACACGGATGACGCTAGAAACAATATTGTTTTATTATAAAAAGGGAATTTTATTGCAGGAGTATAGGGAATACGTTTTAAGACTTGGCTACCCTACCTATGATACAGGATTATTGGTTTTTTCTTCATATGCACCCGTACGCAAGAGTACTAAAGTACAAGCAATCTCCACTTCAATTCCAGCTTCTTTAGCTTTATTATAAAATACAGGATTTTCAGTTCCAGGATTGAATATAATTCTCCTTGGCTTTAATCTGATGATATAATCCATCTCTGCTTCTTGTCGATCTGGACCTAAATAGAGTGTGACGGTATCTATATTTTCTAGTTTTGGTCGATCATTCCTGACCTTTCTATCAAATAATTCAGCTTCTCGACCTCCAATCATTTCAATTTCATGACCATATTCCAAAAGCATAGCTGCAGCTTTGTAGGAATATCTTTCTGGTTTGGTAGATGCGCCAAAAATGAGTGTCTTCTTTTTAGATTCGAATAATTCCATACGAGATAAACAACTTATAGAGCCATTTGATTTACGAATGGCAAAGTTTATATCCAATTCGTCTTCTTGCTTACCTATTGTAAGAGTTTCCCCAAGTTCCGTTTCCATTTGAAACTGAATACTCAGTTTTTGAATGAGCTGATTGGGTTTTAAAAGATCAAGCATCCATTCTACATATTTGACATTATTGCTGTGACCCATAATATCAATGTCAGATCTCTTGACGATATAGTCAAAGCTTTCAGCATAACGTTCTAAAGTTTGCAGTTTTTTTGGCGCTTCGCAAGCAGCATGTTTATCTGCTTTGACAGGCAAATGATCAAATTTCACTCTGTGCGGTTTTTTTAACTCTGTGTGCATGAGTACCCAAACAGTAACTGCTGCATACAACAATTTGCCCTCTTGATTGTAAGCTTCAAAGTGACGATAGGAGATCGGTCCTTTCATATTTTGGACCCATGTTTCAATACTGATTTCTTCGTGCCACTTTGGATATTGTTTGATTTCTAGTTGAAGCTTATTTAAAACCCAAGCGCAATTCATTTGAATCATTTCACTGAATCCTACTTTGTGAAAGACGGCATGTTGGCTAGCTACTTCTTGTAAGAAATTGATTAAGTGAGGAAGACCACAGAGCTCTTGGTTGCCACCCATGTATCCATGGATGGTAAAGTTTTGTTTCCAAATACCCTGGTTTTCCATTTAAGAGTTGCCTTTAAGTAAGAATAGATCTGCTAGGGCAATCGCTGCAACTCCCTCTAAAACGGGAGGAACTCTCAATGCAATGCAACTGTCATGTCTGCCTTCGATCAATAAATCTTCTCTTTTGCCCGTCTTAAAATTAAAAGTGTTTTGGGTGACGCCTACACTTGAAGTTGGTTTTACTACGATTCTAAAAACCAAATCATTCCCGTTGCTTATTCCCCCGTTGATCCCTCCTGCATTATTGGTTTCTGTGGTTCCTTTTTCATCAATGATATTATCATTGTGCGCTGATCCTGACATCTTTGCTGCACCAAACCCGGAACCAAATTCTACGCCTTTGATAGCAGGGATGGCGAATACCAATTGGCTTATTTTTGATTCGATGGAATTGAAAAAAGGTTCGCCTAATCCAATGGGCATCTGACTCGCTCGACACTCTAAGATACCTCCAACAGAATCATGTTTTTCCATGGCTTCGCTGACGGCTTTGTCAATATCCGTCTGTCCTCCTATTTCTAAGATTTTTGCTTCTATTTTAATAGGGGAGATGATCTTTTTAGCAATGACTCCCGCTGCAACTAAACATAGCGTCATCCTTCCTGAAAAATGTCCCCCACCATTATAATCTGCAAATCCTCCGTATTTAATTTTTGAAACAAAATCTGCATGACCTGGCCTTGGATGATATAAAAGATTACTATAGTCCTTTGATCTGATATTGTTATTTTCCCATAGGATGGTGAGTGGTGCTCCAGTCGTATGATCATTGTACACACCGCTTATCATATTAGGAATGTCAGCCTCCTTTCTAGGTGTGGTACCTTTCGCGCCAGCCTTCCTTCTCCCAAGATCTTTTTCAAAGTCTTCAGGTTTTAGCGGAATGCCTGGAGGAATACCATCGATGGTTACTCCTACGGATTTACCATGGGACTCTCCAAAAATACTTAGCTTAAATAATTGACCCGATACATTCATGAATTTTCATCTCCTTTTGTAGCAATTATGCCTTTCTGTGTCTTAATCGAATTGACATGAATTTCTTGATAGATTTTTTTGACAAAATCTGCTTCAAGTCCCATGCGCTCTCCTAGACCAATTTTCTCATTTAAGAGCGCCTCCCATCTATTCATTTGTAAAATAGAAAGGTTCTTATCTTTTTTATGCTGCGCAATTTTTTCCACAACCGAAATTCTTTTCGCAAGCGCATCCATAATTTCTGTATCTATGGAATCTATTTCTGAACGGAACACTTCAAGCATGTTCGTCTCCTTCGTTTCGGTATCTCTTAATTTCAAATTGTCCAACATGACCATCAGATTATCTGGTGTTACTTGCTGTGCAGCATCACTCCAAGCCTTCTCAGGATCTGGATGTGCTTCAATCATTAAACCGTCAAATGCTAAGTCTAAGGAAGTCTGTGAGATATCTTGTAAAAGATCTCTCCTTCCACAGATATGACTTGGATCACATATCATAGCCATATTAGGGAGCGTTCTTTTCATTTCGATTGGAATGGCCCACATAGGTGCATTTCTAAATCTACCAGAAGTAGCTGAAGAAAATCCTCTGTGAATACCAGCGATTCTATCAATACCTGATTTCGCAATTCGCTCAATAGCTCCAAGCCACAATTTAAAATCTGGATTAATAGGATTCTTAATCATGACAGGAATGTCGATTCCTTTAATCGCATCTGCAATCTCTTGGACCGCAAATGGATTAACTGTGGTCCTAGCACCAAGCCATAATATATCCACATTATGTTTCAATGATTCATAGACATGATTTGCTGTTGCAACTTCTACGCAGGTTAGATATCCTGTTTCTTTTTTCACCTCGGTCAACCAAGGTAAGGCTTCAACACCGACTCCTTCAAAACTGCCCGGTCTTGTTCGTGGTTTCCAAACGCCCGCGCGAAAGATTTGAACATGTTTGTCTTTATTTTCTAAGCCCTTTGCAGTTTCTAAAACTTGTTCTCTTGTTTCAGCGCTGCAAGGTCCACTTATGACAACTGGAAAAGTGTCAAACATTCCCCAATTTTGAAGTGGTTTTATGGTCTCATTTAATTCATGCATGATTATAGGCTTTTATTCTATTTATAGCTTCTCTTATTTTATTTTCTGGAGCGCAAAGAGAAATACGCACATGCCTATTTCCATTTGTTCCAAATATCATACCCGGAGTAATAAATACGTGGCATTCGTATAGAATTTTATCTATGAATGCTTCCAAGGATGCTACCTTGTCAGGGATTTTTCCCCACACAAATAATCCAGATACTTCTTTTTCATATTGACATTCCAATAGATCCATCAGTTCGAATACTAAGGTTCTTCTTTGTTTGTAAATTCGATTTAAATCTTCTTGCCATTTGTCTTCAAGATTCAAGGCTGCAATTGCGGCTTCCTGAATACCTTTAAACATCCCTGAATCGATGTTTGATTTTACTTTGATAATGGCTTCTAAAAACTCCTCATTGCCACTTACCACACCAACCCGCCATCCAGCCATATTATAAGCCTTACTGAGAGAGTTGAGTTCGATGCAATTATTTCGTGCATTGTCGATTTGAAAGATAGAAAACCTTTCATCAGTCAAAATGAGACTATAAGGATTGTCATGGCACAAAATGATATTATGTCTTTCGCACAGAGCGATAAGCTTAGCA
>CAYNMW010000147.1:0-10171 GCA_964398295.1 uncultured Saprospiraceae bacterium
ACTTATGTGCCCCTTAGTGTTGATGGCAATTTACAGCCAGCTGTCAGCCCAGATTGATATAGATTTCAGCCACAAAAGAGGATTTTATAATACGCCTATATCTGTTGTTATTACATCTCCAGATGATCCTAATGCAACGATTAGATACACGATAAACAATTTAAAACCGACGGCAACAACTGGTACAATCTACACCGGTCCGATTTCCATAAACTCAACAGAATCTATACGTGCCATAGCCGTTGGTGCTTCAGGTACATCTGAGGTCAAAACACATACCTACTTATATGTCGATGACATTAAAAACCAGCAAGGGATGTCGGGACATGTCCCTTCATCTGAGGTTGTCCTAGGCTTGCAATCCTTACCAGCCTTTTCTATTGTCAGCAGAGACATTTTCAGTACCAACGATATATTTGTGGAAACAGAGACTTCTATAGAGATGATTTTCCCAAATGGTGACGATGGTTTCATGACACACTGTGGTATTCAAACATGGGGTGGTAGTGCTACAAACCTTAAAAAGTCATATCGATTTGAATTTAAAAGCATTTACGGAGATACGAAATTAGACTACGATTTATTTAATACGGATGCTTATGAGAACCACGAATACAAAGTACCACCTTGGCTTGAGTTTGATAAACTATTGTTGAGAGCAGGAAGTCAGGACGGGTTAAATGCCGAATTTGGAAATGAAAACTACGCTCAGTTTTTACGAAACAGATTCATCATGGATGTTGCCAATGAACTTGGATTCCCACATCCTCATGGGAGATATGTGAACGCTTTTGTCAATGGTGAATATGTAGGTCAATATCATATGATGGAACGACCAGACAACTCCTTCTTTGAATCATACTTTGGATTTGATAAAGACGATTATGAAGTAAGAAGAGGAAATTTAGATTATTGGGAAGGAAATGTGCAAAATAATGGGGAAGGCGTTGCTCATAATAATATGACTAGCAACATTGATATGAGTTCAGCATCAGCAATTGCCAATACCAATCAATATATAGACCTAAGATCTGCAGCAAATTATTTGGTTATGATGGCTTACTTATCAGGCTTTGACTGGACTGATGGTCACAATTCATTAAGTGGTGGCCATCCTACACCAGGTGCCGTGCCGTATAAATTCTTGTTGTGGGATGTTGATTTTTCACTTCATCAAGGAGGTAGATGGCATCCCGATTTTTCTGGCAATGTGAATTATTTCAACGCACCCTTTAATCAAGATGGTCCAGTACCACCGGGTTTGACAAATAATTTTGAGTTTAAAAAAATGATGGGGGACCAATTGCATTGCGCATGTTTTGATGATGGTCCACTCACTACATCTAATGCAGATAGTCTGTATTTCGAAAGAGCTCAGCAAATTGATCAATCAATCTCGGCAGAAGCTTCCCGATGGGGAGATCACACCTTTACAATTAACGGTAATATAGATGTCAATAACTGGGATAAATCTAATTGGTTAAACGAGTTAAACTTCATGAGGAGTACATTCCTTCCTCAGAGAAGAACAAATTTAATCAATCACTTTATAAATAATAATGCCTATCCATCAGTAAGTGCTGTCGTTTATAGTGACAATGGAGGTGTATTCCCAACTGGATACCAATTGAGTTTATCCAATTCAGGTGGTGGCACCATTTATTATTCAATAGATGGACCTGACGTGAGAGGCTTCAATGGTGCATTGTCGCCAAGCGCTCAGGTCTATACAGGTCCAATTACACTGCCTCAAGGCGTCTATGAAGTAAAAGCAAGAGTTCTCAATGGGAATACGTGGTCTGCCATGTGCCCGAAGAAATTCTATATTGGGCAAGAGTATAAAGACATTCGAATAAATGAAATCCATTACAATGCTCAGGATGAATTTATCAATGGCCAAATAATAAAAGGAAAGGAATTTGAATTCATTGAATTGAAAAATAGAGGGACCACCCCAGTAGATATGTCAGATGTCATTTTTGATCAGGGTGTAACTGTGTTTTTTCCAGATGGATTTATAATTCCAGCAGGTGGGTTTGTAATACTTGCAGAAGATGCAACTAACTTCCAAAACAAGTATGGCTTTGCTCCAGATTTAGTGTGGGAAGGAAAATTGGACAACGGAGGAGAGAAATTACGATTTGTACGTCCTGATAAAGAAGTTATAGACAAAGTTACCTATGATGATGTTTTCCCCTGGAATCCAATACCTGATCAAGGACAATATAGTTTGGCTCTTATAGATTGTACTGTTTCCAATAACAGTCCAATCAACTGGGCTCCTCAAAGTG
This sequence comes from uncultured Saprospiraceae bacterium, assembly GCA_964398295.1. Classification (GTDB taxonomy): domain Bacteria; phylum Bacteroidota; class Bacteroidia; order Chitinophagales; family Saprospiraceae; genus CALFUK01. Next base: position 2,292 of record CAYNMW010000147.1, read on the forward strand.
TTTTCCATACGCCAGGAGCACCGAATGTATTTAATGCTAATGTTTACCCGAATTATAGCGGACTCGTCATTAATGAAATTCATTACCACCCAAGAGATAGTTTTCATATCGGCCCCGATACACTTGTACCGAGCAAAGAATTCGAATTTATAGAATTGAGAAATACTAGTTTTCAGGTCATCAATCTTACTGATGTTGAATTCATCGAAGGTGTAAATTATAAGTTTGACTCTGGTGTAACCATTATCCCAGGACAATTTATTGTGCTTGCAGAAGATTCAATGTGGTTTCATGAAAGGTATGGATTTGCTCCTTTCGATAAGTATGATGGAAAATTAGAAAATGATTCTGACACCTTAATTCTTGTAAGTTTATTTAATGATGTCATCGATTCTGTATCTTATTTTGATACAGCACCATGGGATCCGTTACCAGACTTAGGAGATTATAGTTTAGCTCTAATTGATCCAACACTAGATCATAGTGCGGCTTCCAATTGGTCACATCAGTGCGATTTTGTTACTCCAAAAGCAGTGAACAATTTTGACGATGACAATGATAATGTTTGTAATAATGTTGATCTGTGTCCTAATTTCAATGATGACTTAATTGGCACGAGTTGCAGTGATGGCGATCCATGCACAAGCGGTGAAACTTATGATTCAAATTGTAATTGTTCAGGTGGCACATTTCAGGACTCAGATAACGATGGCGTCTGTGATGCAAATGATACCTGTCCGAATTTCGACAATAACTTAATCGGCACCAGTTGTAATGATGGAGATGCATGCACGATCGGCACAACCTATGATACGAATTGTAATTGTTCTGGTGGCGTAATTCTAGATTCTGACAATGACGGTATTTGTGATGCAAATGACCAATGTCCTGCTTTGGATGATAACTTAATCGGCACCAATTGTAATGATGGAGATCCCTGTACAGTTAATGATGTGTACACGAATTGTGCATGTGCAGGTACACCAAGTGTGGATTCTGATGGCGACGGTGTTTGTGATCCGATGGATTTATGTTCTAATCTTGATGATTCTTTAATCGGACAACCTTGTGATGACGGCATCATCTGCTTCATTGGAAGTACATGGACTATAACTGCAAATAATATCTGTTCTTGCTCTGGTGGATTTTTCTCAGATCTTGACAATGATAATGTATGCGACCCACTGGATCAATGTCAGGGCTTTGATGACAATATAGATATCAATAATAATGGGATACCAGATGGTTGTGAAACCTGTCAGGATTTTATTGTAGAAACTTCACAGATGGAGATCGACGAAGACCGAAATGCTAATATTAAAATCACCACCAATGGATGGATGCCAACAGGAAGTACAATTACATATACTGCTGGTGAAAACATAGAAATGGTAGAAAACTTTGAAATACTTCAAGGTGCTGTTTTCCATGCCAAAATCGAAGCTTGTAATTAGGGGCTGAATATGTATTAAATAAGTAAGCTAGACACTTATTTCTCCTTTAAAAACAAACTCTGCCGGACCAATCAATTGAATATCTGTAAACCGTTCTCCGTCCTTACGAAAAGCTACCTCTAATTTTCCTCCTTTTGCATTTATTTGAATAGTCTGCTGATTAAGTTGATAGTAATCAGTCGCACATATTGCAGCAGCGGTAACACCAGTGCCGCAAGAAAGTGTCTCATCTTCTACTCCACGTTCATATGTTCTTACCTGAAGTGTCTCCATTTGTAATGCTGCTGTGTTGACATTTATACCTTCTTTCTCGTATGAATCAGAATATCGAATGTGCTTACCAAAAGGTACAATTTCTTTGTCTTCAATTTGAGGAATAAATTTCACATAGTGAGGCGAACCTGTTTGAATTTCATAAGTGTCTTGGGATAATTTTTTGAAGCTGTTGACATCAATCATTTCCAGGTTTACATTCCCATTCTCCAATACAGTCGCGTGATGATTACCGTCAATTGCTTCGAACAACACCTTAGTATCAGAAATCATCTGTTGAAAAGAAAATTTGGCTATACATCTGCCTCCATTCCCACACATTGTACTCGTGTTACCGTCAGAGTTATAGTATATCATTTTAAAGTCAGCTTGGTTTGATTCGACGAGTATCATCAGACCATCTGCCCCGATTCCAAAATGTCGATCACATAATGTTTCTATTTGCTGTCTTGTTAAGTCCTGCGCATTTGGATGCTCGATTCCATTGATGATAATGAAATCATTACCGGTACCATGATATTTATAAAATGGAAATGTCAAAGTAATGCATTTACGTTCTCAGGAGGTCTACCAATAATAGCCTTTTTGCCTTTGACAACAATCGGTCGTTCCATCAATTTAGGATGCTTGATCATGGCATCTATCCATTGATTATCAGTAAGGCTTTTCCCTTTAAATTCGTCCTTGTAAATAGCCTCACCCTTTCTGACCAATTCTTCAGGCTTAATGCCAATGAGCTTGATGATTTCTTTCAGTTCTTTTTTAGACGGCATATTTTCCAGATATAAAATAACTTCAGGAGATTGACCTGCGGCTTCAATCAAAGCCAAGGTTTCTCTACTTTTTCTGCACCTGGGGTTATGGTAAATCTTCATAATCTGCTAATAATGATACAAATATAATTAGTCCTTCCTTTTTGATCCGTTTTTGTCGTCAAATAGCTTGCAGTTTTTGTCATTGATCCAAACATTTTGTCGTTAATGCTTTACTTTGTATCCTCTATTACTAACAGCAACTATGACTAAGTTTTATACCCTCCTTTACATTGTTTTATTTGCATTAGGCAGTATTTCAGGATACTCTCAGCAAAATATGACCTTGTTGGCAAATGACACAATCAACGATTCAGCAAATGATATTTGGGGTTGGGCTGATGATAATGGAATTGAATATGCCATCATGGGCGCCATCAATAGCGTACGAATATATTCATTAGAAGACCCACAAAATCCAAATGAACTTGCCAATATAGCTGGAGATAGGTCAACTTGGAGAGACATCAAAACGCATGAAAATTTTGCATACGTTATTGCAGACAGAGGCAATGATGGCGTTTTGATCATAGATATGTCTACCATTGAAGACAGTCTCGAATACGAATACTTCAATCCAGTTATTCAAGAACAAATTACGTCAAGGTTTGAGACTGATTTCATGTTGGATACAGTGCAAGTAGGCGACTCATTGGTGGTCGATACCACATTCTTTACTGTTGAAATCATGGATACAACAGCCACAGTATTACAAACATGCCACAACCTGTTCATTGAAGATGGACATATTTATTTTGCGGGTTGCAATAATTTTAATGGAGTGCAGATTTACGATATACGTACTACACCAAAAAGACCGCAACTAGTAGGCATTGAAGATGAAGATTATGCTCACGATGTATACGTGAATGGGAATACAATGTTTGCTTCAGAAATCTTTGGAGGTAAAATTGGCATTTATGATGTTACAGATAAATCAAATCCAACATTACTCGGTGCTGAGGAGACCGGCATGCGCTTTACGCACAACGCCTGGACGAATGATGACGCCACAGTTGTATTCACAACAGATGAAAGAGCCAATGCCTTTGTGGAAGCGTATGACATCTCTAACTTACCATCAATCAATTTGATCTCAAGATTCAGGCCATTGGCTACTGAGGGACGAGGAGTGATACCACACAATACCCATTATCTAGATGGATTTTTATACACCTCCTATTATACCGATGGCATTGTGGTGACAGATGCAACAAAGCCTGACAATCTTATTCAAGTCGGACAGTTCGATACGTTTAATGGTCGTGATGGTGGTTTTAATGGCAGTTGGGGAGCCTATCCATTTTTACCTTCTGGCTTAATCTTGGCAAGTGACATCCAAACTGGTTTATATGTCATACAATCAGATGTTCAAAGAGCTTGTTATCTGGAAGGAATAGTTACAGACGCAACTACTGGAGAAGCAATTAACAACGTAAATGTGGAGATTATTTCTGATGACATCAATCGGTCATTGTCAGAGGCAACTGGTGAGTACAAAACAGGACAAGCGACTGCGGGTACATTTCAAGTGCGATTTACAAATGGTAATTACGTCACACAAGTCATTGAGGTTACATTGGTAAATGGAGAATGTACCAATTTAAATGTGCAGCTAGAACCAGTTGTTCGATTTGATGTTGGAATTACTGTCAGAGAAGCCAACTCCATCGACCGTATTGGTAATACTAGCATACGGTTATTTAATGAAGTGAGTAATTTCGAATTTAATTCCAATGCAGGTGGTGCTACCGTGATGAGTCAGATTAATGAAGGAGTATATACTGCATTCATAGGTAGTTGGGGCTTTCAATCAATCATCATTGATAGTGTTGTCATAGATGGTAACCAACAGTTTAACTTTGAGTTGGAAGAAGGCTTTGTTGATGATTTTTTGGTTGATCTAGGCTGGACAGTTTCGGGTACGCCCGAGACAGGACAATGGGTTCTTGATGAACCAATAGCAACTACCTTTGGATCACTGCCCTCAAACGTCGATAGTGATTTGAGTGGTGATCTTGGTAATTCTTGTTTTATGACCGGTAATGGAGGCGGCAATGCGGGGGATGATGATGTAGACGGTGGTATAGCCAGATTGACTTCTCCATTAACAGATATAAGCTCATTTTCTGATCCATTACTAAACTATTCTGCTTGGTTTTTTAATGATGGAGGTAATGCACCAATAGATGACACCTTAGATATATATGTGCAACGAGGAGAAGAATCTGTGTTAATAGAATCAATCACTGGAGCTGAAGGACTAGGTGGTATGTGGATGAACCGATCAAACATTTCGATTCAGGATGCATTCCCAATAATGGATAGCTTACAATTTGTATTCGAGACAAGTGATTTAGAAAATGGACATCTTGTTGAAGCTGCTTTGGATGGTTTTAGTCTGACAGATGGCATTATTTCTCCTACAGTTGATGTTACTGTTGCTGAAGAATTTACTGTCTATCCTAACCCTGCCGCTGATCTGGTTACACTTCAATTGCCCGATAGAATTGATATAAGCAGATGGTCGATGTCAATTATCGACGTAAGTGGTAAGCATTACGATAACGCAATTCAACTAGCAGAAAACAATCAATTGAATGTAGCAAATCTGCAAGCTGGTCTTTACATCATCACCTTTACAAATAGATCGCTCAATGAACAACTTATTGGATCATTGGTGAAGATTTGATCTAGTTCAATTATGGTACTGAATAGACTGTACAATTTTAGCATAAAAGCTCTTCTCGCCCTTAATCCCTAAAGGGTCATCGCTGAATTTTATTAGGTGAGGCTCTCTTGAGTCATCCAGATTCTGACGAGAAATGAAGCCGAATGAGAGATATATACACTCTAGTTGGTAATGGAAAATGAAAAGTTTACATCGCCTATTTTGTAGGCTGTAAATTGCACCTCTTCATCGTTTGGAAATGAAATCTGCTGAGGTGAAAATCCCCAGACTTTGTCGGAACCAAATGAAGACTCTAAGCCCAAAATAACATTGATCATCTGAACCAGATCGACAGAAGAAACTGATCCGTCTCCAGACACATCAGCAGCTAATTCCTGAATTTCACTTTCATACTCTCTCAATCCGATAATTGACTGTTGGGCTAAAAGCACATCTGTAGACGATACACCTTGCGAAGCAGAAAACTGGGCTAAATCAGGTGTCAAAGAAAATTCAGCTAGTATAGGAACATTGGTCAAAATAAAAAAGCCATTTCTGTCAGTGAAGGTAGACCCTACTCCTGTCCCTCCAAGGAACATTTCTACATTTGGTAAAGGAGTACCATCTGACAATGTAACCTGACCAACAACCTGACGAACCAGTGCACTTTCCCCTTGATTCAAACCAGGGATTTGCAGTGCATTCAATTGCAAAGGATCAAGCCAATCTGACAATCGTGAAGAAGATTCTCCATCTCCTTCCCAAGCCACAGAAAGACGACCAAAGAAAGATCTATTGTCGCTACAGTCCAAGCTATCCACACCTCCGCCATGCAACTTACCCACTACCCTGCCATCTTCGTCCATCAGCGGTCCTCCGGATGAGCCAACCTGGTGAGCACCAACATCCAACTCACATCTCAAATGATGCAATGGTGGAGTCCTTGTACCATTGTCCCAACTTATGTTGTCATTGTGCATTCTCAAATCGTCAAAGTCTACGGATACCTTCATGACATCACCCAGTGGATGGTGTAACTGAAATGCTGGTTGTGGTATATAGGCATCCTCGCGATTCCATCCGGCATAATATACATCAAAAGCAGATGGTACATTGAGATTCAATTCGACTAGTAACATATCCGAATCTCTTTGACCTGCCAACTGTCGACAGCCGATAATGCGATCAAAGGATGGTTCTGATAAATCATTACAACCAGACGTTATGAAATTGAAATCGAACCGCCATAGGTCATGAATTGGAGTCAGATAATCTTGGCAATGGAATGCACTTAAGATTAAAGGCCGTTGATCTTCCAATGTATTGTTCATCAATGTGCCACTACAAAAGACGAGGCCTTCTTCCAATACCATCAAAATTCGACAGACACTTCTTTTTTCTTCTTCAAAGAGATCACCATCTGGGCAATTCGCATTGGGGTGACACGGACGTGAAGCAAGAAAACCTGTATCCACTTCCATAGCGGACGACACGCCATCCAAAGGTATAAACGATTGATAGACATCCTTCAATTCAAACGGTAACTTGCGTTCAATGTCATTACCTTCCATGACCAATTCGACTGTGATTGTTTCACCACTAATCAGGTCTGACATAAAATTTCCAGATTCCGAATTATTTGAAGAGGTGTATGCACCCAACACTTTCTTACCCTCCTCACTATACACGAACAGTCTACAATGTGATGGTAATGCAAAGTCTTCAAATACAAATGCGATAGGCAACTGATCATTCATTTGGAATGATGCAGACCATCGTACCATAGTAGGAGAAACTTGTTGCCAATTGTCTTCATTCTCGAATGTAGGAATTGCTTTACGCAAAGCAAATAAGGACGAAGACCCATATTTTGTATATTCCTTATTATCAAGAGAGGCAATCTGAATCGGAGAAGATTTCTTATTTAGGTCCAGCTCAGGCTGCAGTAGACCTATCGGATATCCACCAAAACTATCCTGAGCGATAACAGAGGTAGACCACAAGAGACTAACAAACAGCATAAATCTGCATAAATGCCTGATTATCAATGTGGAAATCTGCATAAAATTTAATTTCAAGAGATACTTCAAACTTATAAGAAACTATCATATATTTGCATCTCTTTTGAAGAAAAGTGTTCAAATTTAGGTAGTAATGTCTTCGAAATGAAATATTGGAAGCTGGTTGGTAAACCATTGATAAAGTGAACAATATTAGGAGTTATTGCCTGAAAAGAGAGAAAAGTAAAAAGCATTTGGCCTGTTTCAGCCAAAGGCTGACAGGCAGTCTAGGGGTTAGCCGGCCAAAGGCCGATCAGCCTCTGGCTGAGACGCATAAAGTCGTTATCTTGAATTTATGTATTATGTATACGTTATTCAAAGTAGAAAAGATCAACGATACTATATTGGATTCACGTCTGATATTGTAGATAGAGTGAAAGCTCATAATGCAGAGAAATCGAGATACACAAAAGCGTATGTTCCTTGGGACTTAATTTATTATGAAGCTTATGAAGATGAAAGCATTGCGAGAAAGAGAGAAATAAAACTAAAAAAAAGCAGTTGGCATAAAGACCAACTGATATCCAGGCTAAAAGATAGTTCTGAGTAAAAAAAATTGGCCCGTTCGTCTAGGGGTTAGGACGCCAGGTTTTCATCCTGGTAGCAGGGG
>CAYNMW010000148.1:0-7375 GCA_964398295.1 uncultured Saprospiraceae bacterium
TAAGTCCAAATTTTTGTGTACTTGCCGTGGTTAGAACGTCTTTTGTGTGATATATCCCTTAATCGTAAATATAATTAGCTAAGTACTATTTTTGCTTTGCCGAGCAAGTTCAACACCTTAATATATGAATGTCGCAATTGCTAGCTATACATGCTTGTTTTATTTTCTTCCCTACAATTTGGCATCGCACAAGATTTCAAAGTCTTCGCTTTCACAAAACTAATGGTATATATAGCCCAAGTTCTGTAACTTTTTCTGCAGGTGATGGAATAATATTACAATCAGCATTTGAAGTTGATCAGAGTGCTGTGTTTGTAGCTAGAATTGAAGGCTGTTTGAATAACTAATGGTGAGTTGGTTATTCAAAATTATGCTTACATTGAATAACCAAAGTCTATAATTCGATCATAGTTTAAAAAGAGAGTACGGTGTATAAATTTTTATGTCTATTGTTCTTTGTTTTTGTGGTAGTTTCATGTAAACAGGGAACAACAACTGATAAGCTACAAAAGGAGTTGTCAAATAAAGCAGATACGAAAACACAAGTACCAGATTTATCAGAATTTCAAAAAGTAGAGAACGATGTTGCAAGTAAAGAATCAACAAAAACAGCAACAGAAAATCCTATTGAATCAAAACCAGTAAAGCCTCAGAATATTCAAAAGGAGGTGCCAAAAAAGAAACCAAAGCCAAAGCCTAAAGCCAAACCAAAGCTTGTGAAGCGACCAGCAATCACATTTGAAGAGCCGGTGTATGACTTTGGTGAAATTACTGAAGGCGATATCATCAAACATAAATTCGCATTTAAAAATACGGGTAATGCAGAATTGATAATCAAGTCAGCCAAAGCGAGTTGTGGCTGTACAGACCCAAGTTATCCGTTTATCGGTATTGCTCCTGGTGAGACAGGTCATATCGGAGTGACGTACAATTCTGTCAGTAAAGATGGTCCTCAGAAACCAGACATCACTATAAAAACAAATGTCGATGATACTTCACTTATGATTTATCTATCTGGAACTGTGAATGCCAAAGAGAAGGAAGAAAAAGAAGAAAAGGACAGTAATAACTAGGAACTCAATATCCCATTCATTTGCCACGAAATAGATTGATGCTTACAGTAGCAAGATCTGAATTTGGAAATTTTGTTTCAAATAGTGGATCAGCAATCAATCCAGTGCGTTCAGCTACTTGTTTAAACACATCTAACTCTACAATGTATTGATCAGAATAACCATGTGTAGCGTCATATGCTGTGGCGGCAGTATTGCCGATATTAACGGCGACTAAATTGGGATCAACTGTATGCAATTCTATCAATAACAATCCATGCTTTTTGACATAGGGAATCCATTTGTTGAAGTGTTCCATTAAGTTTTGTTCGACTTCATTATTGCTGATGCGTTTTCCACGATGGGCAAATGCTCCAGTAGAATTACTAATTGACATATTTGAATTATCTGTCACATCTGACCAAATTCTATTATGGTCCAGGAAAGTCCGCACATTAAGCAATTCTGACAAGGCGATATTGAATGATTGATTTAGATCATCTGCGAGTTGTTTTGGTTTGCCTATATCTGCCCAGATTAGTTTCGCCCACACGTCTGACTGAATCAAGTTGGCTCTACTTACTTTGAGAGCAGCTATATTAAAGTCAGCACCTACCAAAAATAAAGGGTGATCTTCAAGCATTTGGCCTCTCAATGTTCGTTGTTCGATTGTTTCGAATGCATGGATCAGAAAAGCACCATTGCCACAACCGAGATCCAGTATACCTTTTGGTTGTTGCTCAATGGGCTGATTGAATATTTTGATGATAACCTCATCCATTTTTTTAAAATAAGATGCATGTGCGCCGCCACTTCCCCAAACATTCATTTCTCTATCTACGTGTTTTTCTGTTTCACCAGCTTTTACATTTTTCCAAGAATAGGGATCCCCAAAAATCAACTTATCTAATTGTCTAAAAGTAGGTATATATGATACCGTAACTCCATAAGCAGAGGCACGCTTAGCATAAAACAAGCCTTTTTCCGTAAAGCGAAAGTGAGTCCCATTCTTTTCAAACCAACCTAGCCAAACAAAGAAATCTAGAAGTTGTGAAAAGCTATCTCCATCCTCGTGAAATTCATCAGCAGAAAATGAAGTTTCCATAAAGTACTTATGAAACATACCGCCCATTCCTAATTGTACAATGGTTGGACCAACAAGAATACCTTCAATGTGCTTCAGAATCTGTTGGGCGATACCGTCATCAGATATATCACCAAGTCCATATTGATCCTGGTACGAATTCATGATACCCTTCAATTTTTGAAACGGCTCAGGATGAAATTTTCGTTTTGGAAATTTTGCAGAAAATGTCAATAAATCAGCCACGTCTTTATAGAGATATGCCAGACTAAAAGCATGAGATGATTGCGCTGTTGTACTGTAACTTATCTCATCACTTTCATTATTAAGTTTTTGCTTGAGCCATCCTTGAGAGCACAACAACCGTAAAGCTACATTCAGATATCCCTCATTCGCCTTAAAGGCAACAACCAACTCAGATAAGCTATGATTCTCTTGATCTAAAAGGTGAGAAAGTACTCCTTTCTTGTGTAGGGCATACATGGTAGGTGCAATGGCGATACCATCTAGATGCCTAAAAATAGTAGATCTTAGTTTTCGTTTCTCTTCTTTTGTGAGCATAGGAGTTTCCTTTTGATTGACAACAATTTGTCTAATACTATTATACTGAAAAGAACTGGTTTGAGTATGTTACAAATAGAAAACCCTTCTTTTGGGTATTACAGCCGATTTGTTATACCAATCTAAAATAGCATCTGTAAAGTTGGCATTCCTAGAAGATCTTTTTAATGAAAATAGAAAGGCAAGCCAAGTTATAACGAAGAGAAAATGAAATGGTGGTATTCGTATTATACTCGATTTATTTTCCGAAGTATAATAGCATCGGTATAACACATATTGTTAGTGAATGACTGTCACATCACCACTGAAATTGAGCACCTGTCCATCAGTAAAAAGAACAGAAACAAAATATGCATAGACTCCTGGATTAACCAATTCATTATTAGAACTTGTACCATCCCAAGAGTTCGAGCCTTCATGGATAAGATTACCCCAACGATCATAAATATTCAAGACAGTTACTTGCTCAGCACCGATACCCAGTGCGACGTTAAATACTGCATTTTCATTATCATTGAGCAAGTCTGGATCGGAGGTTGGGATGAAGACATTAGGGATGTATACATTCCTAGTTCTTTTGACCGAAACTACAATGTCATCCATTGCTGTACACCCATCTTCATCTATGAGTTCAGCTGTGATGGTCACATCATTGTCAGGAGTGAATGAAATACCATTCATGCCAAATGGACTGATACCGATCTGATCATCACTAAAGTAATTGACTGAATCAATACCAATCAAAGTGACAATATCCGGTATAAGGTTAAAGTCGACGCCAAGATCTATAATCGTATCCTCACCAAGAGATATAAGTGGAGGTTCTGGTTCATCAATGACTACTGGGTCAGGAGGACTAAAAGCCGAACAACCATCAACATCGAATACATTAAAAATATAAGTATCGGCACCTACTTCTACTTGTTCTGCAACATCAACGAGATTCCCTCCTTCTCTGAAACTGAACCGATAGGGTGGAGCTCCACCTTCAATATTTTCAACACCGATAAAAGTAGTTTCACCTGCACATATGATTGGATCAAAATCACTTACTCGAAAGGAAATATCCTCTACACTAAGTAATTCATTGATAAAATTATCACGACAACCAGACTGGTCTGAAACATTAATCTCATAGAAACCTGGATCAAGCCCGCCTTCTGAATTAGAAGTCAAATCAGGGAAACCGACCCATTCAAAATCGTATTGTCCATCACCTCCAACTACATCAAGCGTAATCGTTCCAAATTCATTGTTGCAACTGATAGGAACTGACGCTGCCTCATTCAAAGTTGTGACAATATCATCTGGTTCGTCGACTGTAAATTCAAGTGGTGATGACGGACATCCATTAGATGTATCCGTTACGGTTAGATTGTATATACCCGCTTCCAAATCTGTTAATCTATTGGTGTTTTCACCGGGACGCTGTGCCCAAGCATAATCAAAATTAGTTGGATTACCCAATACATTAACAAGTACTACACCATCTGAAAAGCCGAAGCAAGTCGTTGGGGTTATTTGATTCCCAAGGATACTGACAGAATCACCTTCTTCTACCATAAATTCAATGATTTCAGCACCACAAGCTTGGTCAGTTATGGTGACAAACTGCATTCCACTAGAAAGAGTGGTTGCAGTAGAACTCGTCACATTTTGTTCAGTTTCGCCAGATGACCACTCGATATCAAACATCCCAGTAGAACCACCGCTAACTTCTATAGATCTTGACCCATTCGCATCGCCTTGACATACTGGTTCGCTTATGGCTGCAACTGGATCTATGACAACTGGATCGCCATCATCTAAAGTTATAGGTGTGATAGCCTGACATCCACTAGCATCAGAAAACAGTACCCTATACGTACCAGCAGGGACATCAGTAAACATGCCATCCGCGCTTGTAAAATCCATACCTTCAAGAGCACCGAGTCCTTCTAATGTAAAATCTGAAAAAGGTGCCGTTCCATTTTGAATCGCTCCAAGTGGAATTTCTATCGTTCCCACACCACCAAAACATGCAGGTATGGCTGGTACTACATCATCAGGTCGTAAGACAACACCATCATTGAAATCAATGTTGGCTATAACAGTATCCTGGGTGCACTGTGTATTACCTGCTACCATTCTTGTCACCACATATGCATCGTCTCCTATAAGATCTGTCCGTACTGCACCCATACCACCATCATCCCAAAGAAATTCTGTCATACCGTCATCTTCAAATGCAATGATCCCATCTGCTGCCCCTCTACAGGATGCTGCTGAACTCTGTAGAACAGCTGGAAATGATCCATCAAGTTCAAAGTCCAGTTCTATATTATCAATTGTTGTTTGGCATTGTGTCGCATTGGTAATGGTAACCGAATATGTGCCAGGAACAAGATCAGTTCTGGTTAAATCTGGCGAACTAAAACCATCGTCCCAGTCCACAGTGAAATCTCTATTGGTACTGGAAACAGCTAGTTCAATACTGCCATCATCTCCTGGTCCCATACAAGTAGGACCATTAGCATTGACAACTCTTGGTTGATCTATTGGGGCAACATCAACGTCTATATTAATATTTGCTATACAAATTCCATTGTCTACATTTAGCCTGTATGTGCCTGGAGCTACGTCAGTCAGCTGCAGCGCATTCATGGCTGTTTGGCTTGGAAAATTTCCTTGAAATAATGTTAGCGTTAAATCATCTGTGATCGCACCCGGATCTAAATCGATGTTGGATAAGAAAGAATTACAATCTGGAGTGATAGTAACATTTGTATTGTCCAGATTAAGATTCGCACTTGCGACAACAGGTACATTTGTAAAGGTTACATTACATCCAGGTGTTCCTGATACGCTCAATATAACATCATAATCATCGATTGCTAAGTTTTCAATTGCTCCTCCTGGTTGACTTTGCATACCATTGACCTCAATAATGTATGTGTTGGGATCATTGGCTTCTGGGACAAAAGAAATCGATCCCAATTGACCATCGCAGCTAACATCAGTAATATCGAGCATGTCTTGGTCTATGGTCAAGCCTTGCACTTGATCAACAGTTAGTGTACCAGATTGATCAGAACATTGGCCACTTGCATCTGTAATTGTTACTTGAAACGGAGTGCCTTGTGTCAAATCAGTTCTCGTTGGATCATTTGTTGTGACATTGTCATTCCACTCAAATGTATAAGGTGCTATCCCTCCTGTCACATTAATTGTAAGTGAACCAAAATCAGAACCTCCACAAGTTGGCTGGATTATATTTGCATTTGATATACTGGTCTGATCAACTTCAAATTGTTCGTATATAACAAAACTGCCCACATCTGTTGGACATGCATTTGGATCATCTTGATCTATGAGTGATAGGCTATATGTTCCAGGGTCAATATCTTCAAGGATGCTATTATCCCTCATGATTTCCATCCCCGCTTGGTCAAATAAAACCAATGCAATTCGATCAGAACCTAGTGCAGTATATGAAATCAAACCAGTTGGAAATCCGCAATGCAGCGAATCTATCATTAAAGGAGCCGTATCTACACCAGCTGATGCTTGTAAAGTAATGGGTATAGGATCAGAAATACATGACGGATTATTAACCAGACCTAGCTGAACCATATAATCGTCTTCAGGTAGATTGTCAATCTGTGTACCATTCACTGGACCATTACCAATATCTATGAAATAATCTTCCATGTCATTGGCGTCAGGTGTAAAAATGATCGATCCTGTCGTTTGATTACAATCTACAAATCCAGTAATTTGCTGTGTGGGGAAACTAAAAGAGCCAGTTACTTGTATGGCATCGTCATTGATGAATTGACCGCAGCCTCCATTGTCAGTAATCGTCACAAAGTAATCTATACCTTCTATTAAATCTGTCCGAATCGGTCCATCTGTAGACCCATCAGTCCAATTATAAGAATAGTCTCCAGTACCACCATCAATTTGAAGATCGATAGAAGCAACTGTTCCACAATTCGGATTATCAGGTACCAAAGAACCCGGATCTACAACAAGCGCACCTGCATCAATGATTGTAAATGATCCTGTACCAGGACATCCATCAGATAAGTTTGTATACATGAAAGTATAGTCACCAGGTGGTATGTCATTGATGACATCTCCCGACCGTAATATTTGATTATCGGATAAAGTTACTTCGACACCATTCTCATCAAATATGGTAATGTTGTCTTGAATTACCGGAGGGGGGTCAGGTGGTGAAGGACTTACAAAAAATCGTATATCGGCCAGTCCATCAGCACACATTGCTACAGTATCCTGTATGTCAAATTCAAATTCTTCACCCATTGGTACTGTAAAGGTCATAGGTTCAGATAGACAAAAATTTGAAAAATTGGTATTGTTAACAATTGATCCTGCATGATCATCAACGATAACTGTCCATTCAGATCCGGCTACAAAACCTACATTATCTTCCGGCCATGTCACTGTACCATCTGGCCTTGAGGTAACAACTTCATCAGTAACAGAATTGGGTGATCTGAATATTACTTCATATTGCCCTAACTGTCCAAATTCAGGTCTTCCTCCTGTAACCGAAAGCGTAATGCTTCCTTGTGCACCAGGAGTAGCACAGCCCGGAGCTGACAAGTCATCAATCACTACGTCTATTGGAGCAGGAGCTTCTAAGTTAAAATCTGCGGTTGTGCTGCAACCA
>CAYNMW010000148.1:7475-10116 GCA_964398295.1 uncultured Saprospiraceae bacterium
TCAAAAACGACATCCGAATTGCTGTCAGTGATGACTAGGTCAAATGTTTCTCCTGGATCGAGACCTGTTATGGTTTCTGCATCTGTATCGCTTGGTATTGTTTGGTTTTCAATAATTTGTCCAGTACTACTCTGCAATAGATATGAATAGGGTGGGACTCCTCCACAAATTTGTAGTGTAAGACTCGCGGAGCCTGGAGTGTTACCTCCACAAGGTGTAATGAATGGTACCACACCTGAGCAAGTTACATTCAATATAGATTCCACTTGACAAAAGTCATCAACACCAATTCCATTGGGAGCATCTGGATCTGTCGTTCCAACTATAAACTCAAACCCATCTATCATTTGAGCAATCGTAACTGATTGACTGTTAGATACTCCAATAATCTCAAAGGCTAATGTCACAATTGGATCATTTTCAAAAATATCATTGCTCAATCCACCTGGATGAAACCAAAAGATGCGTATTTCGCCTGGTTGTAAATTAATGACATTATCCATACATGTAAATCCTTCGAGTACACCAGTAGGGTTACATTGATTTGGCAAGTATTGAAGAATTAATGGATCGTAGACTATAGGAATTTGCATTAATTCTACATCATCTAGAGCTGTAAACTCTATATCTATGAAAATGACATCTCCAAAAGCTGGTGCACTATCACTCGGTCTGGGATTCAAGACTAGTGGCTCTGTTCCATCACAATCATCGGATTGAGCAAAAGATAAACCAATGCCTGACAAAACAAGGATATGAATTAAGAAGAGGGGTTTCAGAAAAGTAGGCATTAAGGACTCAGTTTATCGGCTGCAAATGTATGCAAATCTGTTTTACTCATACGTCTTTTACGACATATAACATGATGCATTGAAGAACGGATTATTTCACAGGATTATTGCTGCTAAATACACTGAAAATGAACTTATTGTCAGACGGGTTGCCCAAAAGGAAAATCAGTGTCTAAAACCGCGTAAAGATAATGAAGTACTTCAATTTTAAGAGCTAATTTTTTACTTTTCAGTTAGACCGACATCATTCGAGCACTTTCAGTATATTCAGCCGTTGATTATCTCTTCATTTGTTTAGAATGCTATGAAAAAACTAGTTACACTTTGCTTGATATCTATTTCATGCTTTTTACATGCTCAGATTGAAAATTCACCTCAAATCTTTGCCGAATTTCCATTCCTGATGGATGTTTATCCAGACTGCACAGATATAGAATTTCAAGTCATAACAAGTGGCATTTTTGTATGGATTTATGTATCCGATGGTAGCTTGTATTTTCAGGATGGAGGATTATTTTGCACAGGAACAGGTGATCGTGATTGTAGGGAATTGTATGGTTTATTCGGTTCGCCAACGACAACATTCAACTGCAATCCCGCTATGGAACAAGAATCCTCCGCAGTTGAACTCCTTATATCAGACAGTTTTGTTGATCCGGATTCTGATTTGCTTTGCGCGAATGTAACGACTAGTGGTACATCAGATGTATTGTCTTTCCAATTTCAGCTGGAAACAGCAATCAAACCTGTGTCGTTTACAAGCGATATACTTGATGCGAGCACCATTGTAGTGGATGATGAAGACTCCTTATTTGTCATCAAATCATTGTGGATTGCAGGAGATCTTATCCCGATTCAATTAGAAAATGGAGACCCAATTTATACTGTATGTTTTGACAGTGGAGCTGCAGCAGGCACTTACGATTTTACCTTGCGAGATACTGATCGTTTGTTTAGTCAATTCGTAGTCAGAGATGCATCTGGTAATTTTAGAGAGATCAGAGACATAACCGTTTCCGGGAATGTAACTGTGGAAAACGATGACACAGACAATACCGATGAAAATAGTGAAAGCGAAAACGAAATGGATGAAGACGAGATGAACCAAGACGAGATGGATGAAGATGCAATAGATGAAAATGAAGAAGAAGAGGAAGAAGGGAATGATGAAAGTGGGAGTGAAGAAACAGAAGGAGTTGCCTCTATTGAAGAAGCATTTTTATTATTTCCATGGTTGAGAGACTTGGAGGTGTGTGGCCGTACCGTGGTTTCTTATGCTAGTGGCAATTTCACCTTTGTGGCGATAGGCACTGGCGAAAATTTGGAGATGTACTTCGAAGACGGAACTTTTTATTGTAGCAATTCAGCGACTTTCAATTGTTTAGAATTTTATGGTTTGAGTGAGCCTACAGGGATGTGGGAATGTGTTGATGATAGTAGACGAGCTTTACAAAGAGGTTGATTAAAAAGTGAAATAAGAATTATTTAAATAAATGGTTTTTCTATAAGCGTTTTTATTTCTTATTCACTTATATAATAGAACGAATAAATAAAAAAACACAAATATGAGATCATTTTACGTGAAAACAATCTTTGCAATTCTATGTATATTTTCTTTTCAGAATAGTGGGATTACCCAATCGGGATTGTTTGATAAGTACCCATTTCTTGTCACAGAGTTTCCAAATTGCAATGATATAATTTTGCTTGAATATGATCAAGGCCCATTCGCCTTCGTCTATGCATCCGACGGCAGGCTCTTTTTTCAGGACGGTACCTTTTATTGCCAAGATTCTGAGACCAGAGATTGTCGAGCATTATACAATTTGACTGATATAACTGCAGAAAGT
>CAYNMW010000149.1:0-10102 GCA_964398295.1 uncultured Saprospiraceae bacterium
ATGCTGGTGGTAACCCACGTGCAAATGTAGCCGTTACAGCAGGTGTATGGGATTCCTCAACAGCCTTCATTGTGCTCGACGATTCTTCAAACTGTACGACTGGTATTGCAAATGCTGCAAATCCGATGAGTTCAAATTCTTTCACATGGTGTACTGCTAGCTCAAATACATTGGGTAGCACAAATAGCAGCTGTCAGGTAGTCACATCAAATTGTCCAGACGACTATGCAAATGGTGGAGCATTTAATTCTATGCCAAATCTAACAGGTGTACAAACATCTGATGCAGATTTTGAGACTGATGGAGCAATAATCTCTGACCAGTCAATAGCAACAGGACTAACTGTTGATTACGATTCTGGCGTATACATTCAACTTGAACCAGGATTTAATGTACAATCTTCATCTGTATTCCATGCCTTCATAGATGGCTGTGGCGGAACACTGTAATCTTAATAAAATGTAATAATATAGTAGAAGTTAGATCTTCCCTTAAAATTTCTGTTCAATTCAGTGCCATTGTTGATTAGCAATGGCACTGTTCGTTTGTATAATATAGACTTTCGTTCTTCGCTGCTGCTCATCCCGATTTTCTCGTTATTACCAAAATTATAATAGAGGATAGGAAAATAATTGGTACTTTGTTAACAACCACAAACCAATACAATGCGAATTTTATTTTGTGTCGATACAGATCAATATTTAGAAACTCTTGGCAATCGATTATCCAAAGTGCTTAATCTATTTACTGAAGAAATCTACTACCTCGATGTCCTGCATGTCTACCAAAAACCAAAGGCTGATGCACCCCATATGCCAGCTACAATGCTTGATATTCAGAAAGATGAAGAGATTCAGAGGATGCAATTTCTAGCTGATTGTCAACATAAAATTGCAGATGTCTTGGAGAAGAAATTAAAGAAGGCTGCACTTGTCAATTCGCATTTACTTCAGGGAAAATTTTTCAAAGAATTGAAAGAGCATGTCAAATACCACAAATATGAGTTGATCGTATTGCTGCCAGGCAAAAAGGATGCTTTTGAACTGTTATTAAAAGGTAGGAATGTGATGAAAATTGTAAGTAATATTGAAATTCCAATTTTGATATTGCCAAAAGAATCCGCCTTTGAATTTAGAAAAACTGTTTTTATGGGAATGCTCGAAAAACCAAAGAAACAATTAAAAAAATTCAAGAAAAATAGCGTACTCAGACAAGTAAAAGAAGATTCGCTTAAGTACTTGCATATCTGCAGTGACCACTCAGATTTTGAAGAAATAGAAGTGCTCAACCACTCAAATAGAATCACAGCATTTGAATCTTACCATGAGAAACGAAAGTCAAATTACATTTATGTAATGAACCATAAAATGAAGAAAAAAGGGTTGAGAAAATGGAGAAAATCGAGTTTTACAAAAACAGTACTAGCTAAGAGTAATGCCTCTTTGATGGTTATATGAATTATCTAGCCCATACCTTTTTATCTTTCGGTCAGGAATTTTTGTTGATCGGAAATTTTATTACAGATTTCATCAATGCCAAACAGGCAAGGGTGCTCGATGATAAATTTAAAAAGGGAGTAGCGCTCCACCGCAAGATTGACAGTTTTACAGATACTCACCAAATGTTTAGCAGTGGGAGAAAACGACTCACAAAGTATCACGGTAAATATTCTCCTGTTGTATTGGATATTTTATACGATCATCTTCTCGCCAAAAATTGGGACAGGTATGCGCAAAAGACCCTTAGTGAACATGCTAAGCAGACCTATGGTATTTTTGAAAAACACGCCGAAGTCTTTGTGGAGAATAACTTCATACACTTACCCAAAATGATCAATCACAATTTCCTGGAATCGTACTCAGAAGAGGGTAAAGTCAGATACGTGCTTTCGCAAATGGACAAACGAACAAAATTTGAATCTGATTTTGCTTCTGCAATGGATCACTTATTGGAAGATTATCAAGCATATGAAAACGAGTTTAATCAGTTCTTTCCAGACATAGTTACAATGGTGAAAAGTGCCATTTAAAACTAGTGCTATGAAAAAAAATACACGACGCCAATTCTTAAAAGCTTCTTTAATTAGCCCAGTTTTACTGCATTCTGCATCCTGTCAAGTAAAACGAATTCCTGCCACTCCGACAAAAAGAGACATAAATTCAGTTGTGAGAATTGCTGCCATTGGCATGGGAATAATGGGATTCCAAAATGTCAACACTTCTTTATCTTTGCCCAATATCAATTTAATTGCCGTTTGCGATTTGTATAGTGGTAGGTTACAAAGAGCCAAGGAATTATATGGCGATAAAATTGATACCTATACTGATTACCGCAAATTGTTGCAAGACAAAAGCATTGATGCTGTAATTGTTTCAACTTCAGACCATTGGCATGATCACATCACTATTGCCGCTCTTCAGGCTGGCAAACATGTCTATTGTGAAAAACCAATGGTGCATCATGTAGAAGAAGGACTTGCAGTAATACAAGCCGAAAAGAACTCAGATCGAATCCTACAAGTTGGGAGTCAACGAGTAAGTGCTTCATCATATACAAAAGCTAAAGAGTTGTTTGCAGAAGGGCAAATTGGACAATTAATTTTAGTTGAAGCTTGCTTTGATCGGCAATCTGCTCTTGGTGCATGGAAGTATTCCATTCCTACGGATGCTTCTACTGATACTGTAAATTGGGATTTATTTGTAGGTGATGCAGCTAAGCGCCCATTCGATGCAACTCGCTTTTTCAGATGGCGTAATTATCAGGAATATGGTACAGGCGTGTCCGGTGATATGTTGGTACATTTCTTTTCAGGGTTTCATCGTATTATCTCTTCTTTTGGACCAGAACGCATTTACGCAACAGGTGGTTTGCGGTATTGGAATGATGGAAGGGATGTTCCTGATGTGATGTTGGTATTGGCTGACTATCCAAAGACTGACAATCATCCTGCATTTAATGCACAATTGAGAGTCAATTTTATCGATGGTTTTGGAGGTCATTCTTTTATCAGGTTGATTGGTTCCGAAGGTGTAATGGAAGTTGATGGTTCGTCAATTGCAATTAGTAAAAATAAAGTTGCAGATGCACCCGGCTATGGTGGCTGGGATAGCTACAATACATTTTCTCAACAACAACAAATTGAATTTGAAAATGCTTATAACAAACAATACAACCCACAGGATTTAGATGAAATAGAACAAGGCATGGAGGATACAATTCTATATAAAGTAGAAGATATTGGTTATTCAACGGATCAACTGCATCACCTGAATTTTTATACTGCCATTAGAGAAGGAACCAAAGTTATAGAAGATGGTACGTTTGGGTTAAGAGCAGCAGCGCCAGCTTTATTAGCCAATACAAGTTACCTCGAAAAACAGCCTATCTTTTGGGATCCTATTCATATGAAACGCCTATAAATTATGTCAAATACAAACAGTTCCTACAACAAGCTCATAAACCATGAAAATGGTAAGGAATATCAGATCGATCAACTGCAGACTTGTTGCACAGAATTCAACGAGCCTCTTGTTGCTCAATACGAACTAAACAAATCAATTTCAAAGGATATCATTCATCAGCAGGACGATTCTATGTGGAGATACAAACCAGTGCTGCCAATTCTGGATGACAAATACATCATTAGTTTGGGAGAAGGCATGACTCCAATTCTCGATTTCAAAACATTGGCAACAGCATATGGATTCAATCAGTTAGCAGTCAAAGATGAAAGTGCTAATCCAACTGGCTCCTTCAAAGCAAGAGGTTTAAGTATGGCTGTCTCTAAAGCATACGAACTCGGTGCCAAAGAATTTTGCATTCCAACAGCAGGCAATGCTGGAAGTGCTCTTAGTGCTTACTGCGCTAAAGCTGATTTGAAGGCACATATCTTTATGCCGAGAGCAACACCCAAAGTGTTTCAAATTGATTGCAGAGTGATGGGTTCAGAAGTGACCTTAATCGATGGCAGTATTTCCGATGCGGGTAAGGCAATGCGTGAAGCAAATGTTGATGGGCAATGGTTTGATGTCACCACACTGAAAGAACCATTCCGACTAGAAGGTAAAAAGACGATGGGTTATGAAATAGCAGAGCAACGAAAATGGAAAGTGCCAGACGTGATCATATATCCTACTGGAGGTGGTACAGGCCTAATTGGAATTTGGAAAGCATTCAATGAAATGAAAGAGATGGGTTGGATAGATTCAATTCCCACAAAGATGGTTGCTGTACAAACCAACGGCTGTGATCCAATCGTGCAAGCCTTCAAATCTGGCTTAGATGTTTCTACTCCTTTTCAAAATCCTGCGATCACAATTGCCAATGGCTTACGTGTACCACATGCTTTTGGCCATAAACTTATTTTGAAGACACTTTATGAAAGCAATGGCTGTGCAGTTGGGGTTTCAGAAGAGGAGATGATACATGCAATCCGAGAGCTGTCCGAACGTGAAGGATTGTTTGTCAGCCCAGAAGGAGCAGCTGTTTGGCATGCCACGAAATCACTTCGACAGCAAGGATGGATCAAAGAATCTGATGATGTATTGATGTTAAATACGGGAAGCGGCTATAAGTATATTGAAAACCTATTTGATGTATTTTAAGCTGCCAACAAACAACCTGCCGATAGATAGTGGTAGAATAAAAAGAAGAGAATAATCAGTATTAAGACTAATAGTTTTTTCTGCATGGTGTTTTTCATTTCACTATGTTAACAGCATTAACAAAGATAGCAGTTCCGACTTTCGATGAACGCAATTAATGACTCGACGTATGGATTCTTAGTATGGTCAAATCTTAATAAAGCTTTAAGCGAATTTTAAATAGATCGCCATATAACTTAAGTTGTCTATGTACAAGTCTTGAAAGGACGCAAGCAATTAACCTAGAGATTTTCATTAGGCTATTTGATATCACAAGTGCTAAATTTGGCGGGATTTTTTGTAAAAATCATGCAAAATTTAGTTTGATAATGCTATTGTTTTTAAAGGGAAAATGACAAATTCAATTATCCTAACCTTCAAAGTGAAAGGATAATGTCAACACCCGTGAGAGTATCTTTTCAAGTATACTTGCCTCTTCCAATTCTCCATTGAAGATTAAGATATTACCAATCCCTTGTGAGAATTTGATTTCTGGAGAAAAAATGAAGTATGGAAAAAAGAATTGCATTCCTGCTCCAACTTCAAATTGAAAATCATGGGGTGAGATTTGAATCAATGTTTCTGCTTCACGTGTCGCCGAATTACTTGCAACATCAAAGGAGTATTTGACACCTGCTACAACAAATGCACGTTTATCTTTGTACGGTGCAGATTTATATCTAACAAGAAATGGTGATTCAAAAAATACACTTTCTATACGCCGAGTAAATGGTGTGCCAGAGGCTCCTATAAATTCTATCGGACGTTCAGCGAAACTAAATCCGGGCAGAAACCTGAAATCGAAATAATTACCAATTTTCAAATTACCGATAACATGTACGTCAAAACCTGGTGCACGCAATCCTTCTGCAACCACAATGCTATCCCTTATGATAAAATTTTGACCTTGAAATACTTTGTATCTGGAATTCGTAGTGCCAAGAGTGATACCAAAATAATATGGCTTGTTCTGAAATTCCTGAAAGTTGTTGTTTGATCTATAGAGTTGTGCATCAGCGTTTTCAACAATGAAAAAGCTTGACGCTAAAATTAATATTATTTGAAGCCTTGATAAATGGCACATATACCTAAACTTAGTTTTTTATACGAACAATTTTTGAAGCCTGCCTTTTCTAATCTGTTTAAAAACAGATCGTAATCTGGGAAGGCTTGTACTGATTCGTATAAATACTTATATGCTCTGGAATCTTTTGATTTGAACTTTCCTATAACGGGTAAAAAGTATTTAAAGTATACATTAAACAATTGTTTAAAGGGAAATGAAGTCGGTTTTGTAAATTCTAGCACAACCAATTGACCATCAGGCTGCAATACGCGGTGTATTTCTGACAATCCTTTGTCTAAGTTGCTGAAGTTTCTAACACCAAAAGCAGCAGTTGCCACATCAAAACTGTCATCATTAAAACTAAGGTTTTCACTATCGTCTTTCAATAAAGTTATTTTATCCGAAAGCTCTAGTTTCTGTAATTTTTTACGCCCAAATTCCAACATCTCATGAGAAATGTCAATACCAGTGATCTGATCTGGTTTGATGAGTTTGTTGGCTTCTATGGCCAAGTCGGCAGTTCCAGTTGCAATATCCAGTAAATGACTGGGCTTCTTTTTTTGAATGCTCTTAATTGCACTTTTTCTCCATATGGTATCAATACCCAGAGACAATACTCGATTGAGCAAGTCATAGTTAGGTGCAATATTGTCAAACATTGCTTCAACTTGTTCTTTCTTTGCAGACTGTTGGTTATACGGTTTTACTTCCATTAGATATTATAACTAAACTGTTCAACTGGCTTCTATGATAATTGTTGTGAATTCTACGAAACTATCCAAAATTAACTCTAAATTTTCGCCTATGTGTGAAGTCTGCAATGTAAAGTCTCCTGAACTAGTCAAATTTGTACCTAAACCAATGAAATCATAACGATGATTAGTATCGTAATGCCCGTACGAAATGCCGCTCCTTATCTGAAAGAGTGTATACAATCGATTGTAGATCAGAGTTGTAGTGAATGGGAATTGTTGGCAGTCAATGACCATTCGACTGATGATTCGGCATCTATTTTACAACAATTTGCAGTGCTTGATGATCGGATCCAGTGGATGGATGCTGAAGGAAAAGGCATCATACCTGCATTGCGTCAAGCATATAATAAATCATCTCAGCCGTACATTACTAGAATGGATGCCGATGATGTAATGACACACTCAAAGCTAGAAGATATGTTGACAGTGGTGCAGCAACATGGGCCTGGAACATTGGCAGTCGGTTTAGTTAGTTATTTTTCAGATTCAGGAATGGGAGAGGGGTACCTGAAATATGCTGATTGGTTAAACGACATGACGCGTACTGAATCAAATTTCAATCAAATTTATAAAGAGTGTGTTATTCCTTCACCATGTTGGATGCTCAGTAGAACAGATTTTGATTCATTAGGTGCGTTTAATACTGATACGTATCCAGAAGATTATGATTTATGTTTCCGTTTCCGGAATGCAGGTCTGAAAATAGCAGCTGTTCCCAAAATTCTTCATCATTGGAGAGACCACTCTGAAAGAGCTTCACGAAATGATCCAAATTATGCCGACAATCGATTCTTAGCACTTAAAGTCCATCACTTTTTGAAAACAGATTATACTCACGACACTCCATTGATTGTCTGGGGAGCTGGCAAGAAAGGAAAGCAGATTATTCAACTATTGCAAGCTGACAAAATCCCAGTTAAATGGATTTGTGACAACAGTAAAAAGATAGGCAAGGAGATCTATGATATCAAAATGGACTCAATCCAGCTACTAGAGCATATTTCTGATGCCCAACTGATTATTGCTGTTGCAAATCCAAATGAACAACAAACTATACGTTCCTATCTATCTAGCAAGGAGAAGCTGCAGCCGTTTTTCTTTTGCTAATAAATTAGGACATTTAAAATATGTCTGTTCAAAGACATTTTTAGAAGCAACTCATTTACTCCACGGATCATATTACTTAATGTTAAGTTTTGCTACCACCATAACTATTATTCACTTTTAAACTGTATGCATGGAACAAATAAAGTATACTGTACTCACATTTCTTTTTCTTTTTCTACTCTCTAACTCTTTACAAGCTCAATGTAATGCTGAAGGTGGTTTTCTAGGCGGAGGTCCATTTATTTTCTGCGTAGGCGATGAGGTCAGCGATAATATAGCACCTGGATCGATTGTTTTGTCTTATCAACAGGGACAAAACTTTCAATGGGTGGTGACTGACGATCTCGGCAATATCCTGGGTTTGCCGCCTATGCCAAGTGTTGTGGATTTTGATGACGCGGGAGTCGGAGTTTGTCTAGTATGGCATTTAAGTTTTAATAATGGATTGCAAGGTCTTGAAGTTGGGTCAAATATCTCCGACTTCCAAGGTTGCTATGATCTATCAAATCCAGTACCTGTTGTACGAGAAAATTGTTGTCCCGAAAGTTGCTCTACACCTGATTTAGCTTCTTTAAATGGAAGTGAAAATGCAATGGCTGATATCAATGCAGCCAACCTAACTTTTGGAGATGCAACTTTGTCTATAACTCGTTCTTTCGCTGGGATTGCCGCCCCAGATGAAAATAAAATTAATAATAGCCAAACTACTGGCGATGTCGGCATCCGTCTTGGGGTACTCAACGCCATTGGACCATCCAATTACATGGATGTTGACGTTGGGTTATCACAAGCAGTTTGTGGATTACAATTTGAAATCTGGGACATTGATCAGACGGATCAATTGATTATTGATGCTTCCTATAATGGAACTCCAGTAAGTTTTGCTGTAGCCACAGGATCATGCGTCTCTCAATTTGGAGCCGATACTTTCATCCCTAATGGCCCTGCGTGTGAAATACAGGTTAGCGGACCACCTTCGCATATGATATCTGTTTATATTTCAGATTGCATCACAGATTTAACAATTAGATCATTTGATCAAGGTGAAGGCGTTGGTGGATCATATACCATCGTCTTTCAAGAAGGATGTACAGAAGATCTTCAAGGTGGAGTGCTAACAGGTGGTCCCTTTGAGTTTTGCGTAGGAGATGGTGTTGCTGATAATATTCCTGCGGGCTCTATATCATTGACTGGCAATGCAGGAAGTAATAGTGCATGGATTGTCACAGATGATGTAAATAATATTCTCGGGATCCCTCCTATGCCTTCAGTAGTAGATTTTGATGGTGTTTTTCCTGGTGAATGTCTCGTTTGGCATCTTACTTATGAAGACGGTTTATCTGGTTTTGAACTCGGTATGAATTTAGATGATTTCCAGGGTTGTTTCAGCCTCTCTAATCCAATCTCTGTGTTTAGAAATGACTCTGGTGAAGTTTGTAATTCTATCTGTCAGGAGCTTGTGTGTTCAGTGCCAGACATCGCTTCTTTAAGCGGTGCTAACAATGCACAAAATGCAATCAACAATAATAACATTACCGTTGGAGATGCAGTCCTCAGCCTTAATAGGAGTTTTAACGGAACAGCAAGTGCTGATGAAAATAGAATAAATAGTAGTCAAACAACAGGAGCTTTCGGTGTACGACTTGGTGTCAGTAATGCAGTAGGTCCAAGCAACAATATGGAAGCTGTTTTTTCCTTATCTGAACCAGTCTGTAATTTTAGTTTTCAACTCTGGGATGTTGACCAGACGGATGAAATTGTTGTACAAGCTTTTAACAATGGTGTGCCTGTTTCTTATTCAACTTTGGCAGGTTCTTGTGTAAATGTTGCTGGAAATACATTGACTCCAAATGGATCAGCGTGCGAAACTCAAGTATCTGGTTCAATAGGACATATGGTTTCCATTGATTTTTCTGACTGCGTTACAGATATAAGGATTAGCTCATTTGATCAAGGTAATAGTAATAATAGTGGAGGTTCATATACTGTAGTGTTTGAAGAAGGTTGTACCAGCAATGGCGATGGAGCAGCTCCATCAGGAGGTACACTCGTTGGAGGGCCATTCTTTCTTAATTCTGTCAATGATGGAATTCCTGACATGATTCCAGCAGGATCAATCACACTTTCGAATACAACTGGTATGAACAATCAGTGGATCGTAACTGATGCAGGGGGGTACATATTAGGACTTCCACCAATGCCAGGAGTTGTTGATTTTGACCTTGCAGGACCAGGCACCTGTTTTATCTACAATGTTAGCTATGATAGCGGATTAACTGGGCTGGCGCCAGGATTAAATATTGCAGACTTTGGGGGATGTTTCGGACTATCTAATCCTATCGCTGTTAACAGATTTGCAGACGAAATTTGTCAAGCGAATGGCGGAGAAATATTCGGAGGACCATTCATATTTGATTCAGTTAATGATGGCATACCGGATATGATACCAGCAGGGTCCCTAACCCTAGCAAATACACAAGGCAATACGCAATGGGTAGTGACAGATGCAAATGGATACATATTAGGCTTGC
>CAYNMW010000150.1:0-10044 GCA_964398295.1 uncultured Saprospiraceae bacterium
ATTGAGTGAAAATTTTGGTCTACTAAATAGCCATTAAGTTTAATTGCGATAGTACTTGCAATTGCTACGAGCATTAATTTTAGAACGTTTTTCATTTGTTAAACTATATTTGGTTTTTTTGCTTGTGCATAACTAGTCTATAACCATACAAACCCCATTTTTATTCGCGTTTTTCTTCATCCAAACCCAATTTGTCCAATGGACTCTCCACCTGAGTCGTGCTGCCCTTACTGATATGTGTATAAATTTCAGTGGTCTTCGAACTAGCATGCCCTAGTAGCTTTTGTATCAACCGCTGTTGCGTACCGCTTTCCATTAAGTGAGTAGCAAAACTGTGACGTAGATTATGCAGTTTATGACGTTTGTCCAACCCAGCTTTGGATAATGCTCGCTTGAATACTTTGCGAAAACTTGAAGGGCTGTATGGGCGTTCCCGATTTTGACCATGAAATAACCAACGATCCGGTCGATGTTCCATCATGTAGGATTTCAAGATAGGTACTATACTTTTGGGCATCATCACCACTCTGTCTTTTTTACCCTTGGAGCCTCTGATGAAAATTTGATTGCGATCCATCATGATGTCAGAAACTTGTAGCGCAAGTACCTCTCCAGCTCTAAGTCCACAGCCATATGCCAAAAACAACATGCACTGATGTTTTGTATTCTTCACAAAAGAAAAAAGCAATTTCACCTCACCTATACTTAATATATAAGGTAGACTTTTTGCATTCTTTGGACGCTGCAGTTGTGATAAACGTAATTTAGACCATCCACCGATCTTCTCATAATAGAATTTCAATGCACTAACATGCCTATTCAATTCTTGATAACTTACATTTTGAAGAGCAATATCATTCAAATACTTTTCTATATCTGATCTATTGTGTTTTCTAATGGTACTGAGATCATCTTGGTAATGCAGATAACGCCGAAAACTGGAACAATACATTTTCATGGTCGAAAAACTATAGTTCTCTCTGACAAATACCTTTGCATACTCTTCCATTATAGACAGATGTTCTGGAGCCACACCCTGTAAAACTACCGCTAACCACTTGTCACCATTTCTACTTTTGGCAATTGGCAATTCTATTTTCCAACTAATCTGTTCATGAACAAGGTAGTCTTGTTCCTGGCAATACTCAATAAAGCGTTTCACAAGAGCCTCCTGTCTGGGGATTGTCCAGGTCATTGACTGCTTATTATATTCCCGCAAAGGAAGACTTTTAATATATGTCACAGCTTTAGAAGCATGAAAAATCTGTACCTCTACCTTTGACAAGTTCTTTGGCATTGCCTTGATGACGATCTTTGCTCGCTTGGTATACGCTTGAGATTTTACATCTATTTTAGCATAAGTTTCATCATTCCAGTAATTATACCGTTGCTGCAAAGCCAACAAATTGCGTTGCGTCCCTCTGCATACCCACAACCGTTGCTTGGCATTCCAATAAGAGCCATACAAAGACTTTAGAAAAGTAGTCTCAACTTCAGAATACTCAATCTTAATAAAAAAATGATTGTCTTGCCACGTGATCTTTTTCAACCCATAATCGGGTTGTATGTCCGCTTCCAACTTTCTTCCCTCATTCATTGGACCGGAATGTTTAATGGCAGATATGTCAGACGTCTTCGGAGATTGCCTGGTTCTGCTAACGCGATCTTGCGACTGTTTTATTGTATAAGATAATTCTAATAATTGAAATGTATAAAAAGCCTCTTTAGTAAATGGAATATAAAGGCAATTATGTGTTTTCGTGTACTTTGCAGTAGGCAGCGCTTTTATTTTTTGATAATTAAATGTACTGGGTCGAAAACGAAAACCTAGCTGCCAAGCATTTCTATGATGGAATTTAAAGACCTCTATCGGAGTTTGCTTTTCTGTAATTGTTGTTGCCATAGGTAAACTGTTCTAAATTTCTCTTTAAATATAAGAAAAAAACAGGCATTCAGAATATCTGTGTTATTCCGAGTATGTAAAACTAATTGCACTAGTGTAAGACTAAAATTCCCTATCGCATACCTTCATTCTCGAAAGGAATTCACCACATAGCCCCATTAGGGATTAAGGGCAGAAGAGCCTTCATGTTGATATTTTACAATTATTGCACGCTTAATCCGATGTGTTACATAATCTGCTAGAATATTATTTAAAAAAAGTACCCCACACAAGGGAAGATTTCACCAAAGCCTGTCTCATACAGTTACGAAACTATTCTTATTAATTAAAACACATACTATGTATGCTTTAAACTGTTTACAAAAATTATGCATGAGCTTGTTTTTTGTGGTGTTTGCCACAGCGACTTATGCACAAACAATTAGCGGAAATATTTCCGATAACTTCGGTCCTTTGATTGGTGCTACTGTTACCATTGATGGGACCGTACAAGGAACCGTTACAGATCTAGATGGTAATTGGTCGATGAATGTTGAACCCGGTACCTACACGATTAGCGCAAGTTACATCGGCTATGATCCGCAATCTCAAACGGTCACCGTTACCTCTGGTAGCAATCAGACCTTAGACTTCTCTCTTGCTGAAGGAGTACTGGTTGATGAAGTTGTCGTCACTGGTACAAGAGCCAGCAATCGGACAAATTTGGAATCTGCAGTTCCAGTCGATGTGATCAATCTTAAAAAATTGACTGCAGCTGCACCTCAAACTTCAGTTAATCAACTATTGACTCAGACAACACCTTCTTTTCAATCCAACACCCAAACTATTTCTGATGGAACGGATCACATTGATCCCGCATCATTAAGAGGCCTCGGCCCTGACCAAGTTCTTGTCTTAATCAATGGTAAAAGAAGACACACCACCTCTCTTGTTAATGTGAATGGAACATTTGGTAGAGGTAATGTCGGTACAGATTTAAATGCCATTCCAGCAACAGCTATCGATAGAATAGAAGTGCTGAGAGATGGTGCTGCTGCTCAATATGGTTCAGATGCCATTGCCGGTGTTATCAACATCAAACTCAAAGAAGATGTCGATCAGTTTAGTGTCAATGTGACTGCAGGTGGTAATTTCACTTCTCAGATCGGTCCATTTGAAGGTGAGCAAAAAAGTGTCGATGGTGAGAATATCGTTGTTGGTGCTAATTATGGTCTTAAACTCGGAGACACTGGCGGTTTTGTTAACGTTACTGGTGAATTGAATTTCAGAGGATCCACAAACAGAATGCTGGAATTTCAAGGTGGCATATTTAATTCAATGAACGGCATAGAAAGAGTTGCTGTGAATAGTGTTCCAGGTATTGATGTGACTCAACTGACATTAGCCCAAATTCAACAATTTGCACCACAAGTAGGACACATCGATGCAGCTACTATTTCTGCACTTAATGATCTCGAATCAATCGACGGTATTGGCGCATTACTCGGTGGAGACGCCACTGATGCAGAACTTGCTGCAAGAGGTCTACAGCGATCAGATTTTAATATGCGAGTCGGGCAGTCCGAAAATAGAGGAGGAAAGATTTTTGTCAATGCTGCCATGCCTCTTGGCGAGAATGCTGAAATATATGCATTCGGAGGATCATCTTACAGAAGAGGTCAATCAGGATGTTTTTATAGATTGCCATCTCAAAGTCGTACAACCACTTCCATTTATCCTAATGGAACAGTGCCTAGGATCAATAGTAATATCAACGATAATTCTATCGGTGGTGGCATACGAGGTATGATTGGAGATTGGAATTCAGATTTCAGTATTGTGAGAGGATCTAATTCTTTCTTTTTCAACATGACGGAGACACACAATGCAACATTGGGTTCTGCATCACCGACAACATTTGATGCTGGTGGGCACTCATTTACACAGACGACTTCCAATATTGATTTTTCTCAATACATGGATGATGTGTCTGGTATCAAAGGCATTAACCTTGCTTTTGGAGCCGAATACAGATTCGAGAATTATAGAGTAATTCCAGGTACTGAATTGTCATTTGGTAATTTTGATGTCAATGGTAGCATTGTTTCTCCAACGACTTCAAGTGACTTATTGTCCACAGATATTTTAGGTAGAGCAAGACCTTCAGGATCACAATGTTTTGCAGGTTTTTTGCCAACGAATAATGTAGATGCTAATCGGTCTTCCATAGGTGGATATTTTGATGCCGAATTCGATTTATCAGATGCATTCTTAGTAGGAGCTGCAATTAGATTTGAAAATTATTCTGATTTCGGTTCTACGTTTAATT
Organism: uncultured Saprospiraceae bacterium; assembly: GCA_964398295.1. Classification (GTDB taxonomy): domain Bacteria; phylum Bacteroidota; class Bacteroidia; order Chitinophagales; family Saprospiraceae; genus CALFUK01. The sequence continues at coordinate 4,212 of CAYNMW010000150.1, forward strand.
ACAAAGTTTCATCTAGATATAAATTGAATGATAATTTTGCAGTACGTGGAGCATTTGCCACAGGATTTCGTGCACCTGCATTACACCAAATCAACTTTAGTCGTACCTCTACGATATTCAATTTAGTAGATGGTGTTTCTGTAGCACAGGAAGTAGGTGTTTTTTCTAATACCTCACGAGCAGCACAATTATTAGGTATACCACAATTGGAGCAAGAAACCTCTACTAGTATATCATTAGGATTCACTGCAAAAGTACCATCGGCAAATCTGAGAGTAACCGCTGACGTGTATCAAGTAGGTATAGATGATCGTGTACAGTTGACAGGTCAGTTTGGCCCCGGCGATGACCCTGAATTACAAAATATATTCGATCAAGCTGGTGCTACACGTGCTGCATTTTTTGCAAATGCAATTAACACCACATCAAGAGGTCTCGATATTGTCATTGCTCACAGTATTCTTTTAGGTGAAGGAATGTCATTGCGTTCAGATTTAGCTGCTACTTTTTCACAAACACAATGGAACCAGGATGAAGGAATTAATTCTTCAGATATTTTAAGAGAGAATGGTTTGGAAGGTACTTATTTTGATCAGACAAGTCGTATCTATTTAGAGCAAGCTGTACCACGAACAAAAATTACACTTGGTAATACATTGTCTTTGGGCTCTCTGGATGTTTATTTGAGAAATACATTTTTCGGTGAAACTACAGAAGCAACAAGTGCTGCGATTTTTGACAATGATCTGAATCAAATTGACAATAGCATTGATCCTTACAATTCAGGTAAAATCATTACTGATCTAAGTCTTGGTTATAACCTGAATAGTAATGTTTCATTTACTGTTGGTGCAAACAATTTATTGGATGTATATCCAGATGAAGTAGATCCTACATTTTCTTCTAGTGGTAGATTTGTGTATTCAAGAAGATCACCACAATTTAGTTATGCAGGTAGACATCTTTTTGCAAGAGTTGCATTCACATTAAAATAATAATACTCTAAAGGAAGGGTTTTCACTTGTCAAAATTCTAAAACCACTTTCTTTTCGGTATAGATAGTTTTTTCATACTTTGGAGGAAGATTTATTTCAATCTTCCTCCGCTTTTTAAATCTGTATTGATCTTTTACGTACTATGAATCAATCAACATTAACAGTAGATGAATTACTTGTAGATGAGTCATTCATTTCTTGGGTCCTAAACCCAACAGCAGATTTGAATGCGAAATGGCAAGCATATCTTTCTGTACATAAAGATCAATTGCAAGTCGTCAACGAAGCTGCTGAATTTTTAAGACAATTCTCTAAGCCAAATACAGGTGTCGCTGCTTCTGTTGAAGCGAATAACTGGAATGCCATTCAGTCAACCATAACTACATCTAGCAAGAAGAAGAGCAATAATGCTTATCGGACTGCCCTTTTATTGGGTTTGTTTATCCTTGGCGGAATGTTATTATTCGCTCTATTGACAAGAAATAACAATCAAAATTACGCTACAAATTTTGGAGAACGTAAAACAATTGAATTGCCAGATGGATCAATTGCTATACTCAATGCAAACAGCTCACTTCAATGGGATAAGGATTTTCAAATCGATAAAAAACGTAAGATCTATTTGGAAGGAGAGGCGTTCTTTGATATTCGAAAAAGCAAAAAGGGTACATCATTCTGGGTAATCTCGGATCACCTTAATGTACAAGTGACAGGGACAAAATTTGCGGTAAACCAGCGTAATTATGGTACTCGGGTTACACTTGAAGAAGGAAGTATAAACTTGCAACCGACCAATAGCAAAAATGAAATCATTGAGATGAAACCTGGTGAATCAGGCTTCTATGATGTCAAGACAGCCAACTTTGATAAAGGTATTGATGACACCAAGCTGTATACTTCTTGGAAAGATAATGTCTTGTATTTTAATAATACAGACATTGATCAAATTGTAAGCGTACTTTATGAGAATTACGGTTATATTGTACGAATTGACGATGAAAAAATATGGCAGGAAAACATATCTGGCACCCTGCCCGCTGGTAACATTGATGTTCTGGTAGAAGCCTTAGAAGTTGCCTTGCAAATTGACATCGTCAAAGAAGAAAAAGTGAAAAAACTCACGTTCAAATAGTCTTACTCAAATTAGAGATACAAACATCGTGAATAAACCTAACTGCATTAAATGGCTTGTCCTGTTTTTACTCTTGCAGCCTATTTGGTTTTCAACTTTATTTTCACAAAACAATATTCAGAATTTCAGTCTTTCTTATTTCCATAATGAAATTGAAGATTTAGAAAATTTGTTAAAAGAAATTGGGCAACAATACAACGTCCATTTTATCTACGAATCCGACTTATTGAGTTATGCTTCTATTCCAGAATTTAACTACAACAATACAGAAGAAATTCAAGTCTTATTAGAAAGACTTCTGTCCAATTCTGGCATCACCTACAAAAAAATTGATGAGGCTGTTTTCATTCTTATTCCATCAAGAGTGAAAACAAAATTGTCTGGACAAATTCTTGATATCGATGGTGTACCTCTCATTGGTGCAACGGTATATATGAAAGAGCAAGAGACTGGCACTATTACAAATATTCATGGCGAATATGAATTGCTAGTTGAATCAGGACGACAATCATTAGAAGTAAGATACGTCGGTTACAAAGCATTAGAACAAACTATATACATCAATCCTGTGACAGATACGCACAAGGATTTTGTTATGAATGAAAATGCACCACTCGAAGAAATTGTCGTTGTTGGATCTCGATTTTCAGGAGTCCAACTGTTGGAATCAGCACAACCGGTCCAATTGGTAGGCCGCAATGAAATAAACGATTTGTCGTATTCTGAAGTTGGAGAATTGCTGCACAAAAATGTACCCTCATTTCATTCTACACTACAAACAATTTCTGATGGTACAGATCACATTGATCCTGCTACATTAAGAGGCTTAGGCCCTGATCAATTGCTCGTTTTGGTAAACGGTAAACGGAGACACCATAGTGCAATGGTCAATATTAATGGTACTCTTGGAAGAGGATCAGTAGCAACAGATTTAAATGCTATTCCAGTATCAGCAATAGAAAGAATAGAAGTATTACGTGATGGTGCCGCTGTGATATATGGCTCTGACGCAATTGCAGGTGTGATTAATATTGTACTAAAAGAAAACATAAATCACTCAGAAGTACAATTGCTCGGTGGCATAAGCAAACAAGGAGACGGCGAAACAATCCAGTTGAATGGTAACTACGGAATGGGCCTTGGCAATAAAGGTGGATTTTTGACCTTAGGTGTCGATTTTAAAAAAAGGGGTGGCATCAATAGGTCAGGTAATTATACTGGACCAATTTTTAATGATGAAAGAGATGTTGATCAGGAATCAAGAAACAGCTTTTTTGACCAAACAGGTTTTGATGGCGAACGAGTGATGGAAGTGGGTGGGGCATCCACAGATAATGCAGCAGTATCTCTTAATGTAAATATACCCCTAAAACCAAAAGTACATTTCTATGCTTGGGGTGGCATCAATTGGAGACAAGGAAAGGCAACAGGCTTTTATCGTTTTCCCTATCAGAGCACAAAACAGTCTGGACTCTTTGACCTTGGATTCTCTCCGCGATTAAGAACAGAAATTCAAGATCAATCAATCTCCTTTGGTATAAAGAATGAAAGTGGTCCGTGGAAAATCGATTTGAGTAACACATATGGTGCAAACAATATAAATTTCAATGTAGAAAATTCGAATAACGCTTCATTAGGATTACAATCTCCGACTGCAGTTGATGCTGGTTCTTTTACCTATATACAGAATGTGGTTAACTTGGATCTGTATAGACAGCTCCCAAATAAGCTCAACAATGAATTTAATTTTGGCTTAGAATTTAAGTACGAAGGCTTTGATCAATTACATGGTGAAGAAGCCTCATGGATTGATGGTAATTCGGTGACGCCTGAAGGTCTAATGCGAGAAGTAGGCATGCAAATGTTTCCAGGATTCAGACCAGAATTAGACATTAACGAAACAAGATTAAGCTTAGGAGGATATGCATCTGTCAAAACAAGAATCACAGATTATTTGCAATTTAATACAGCAGGTAGACTAGAGTACTATTCGGATTTTGGTGCCAATGCTATCTGGAAAGCTGAAATGTTATTCAAACCATTTGAATCGTTAAGCATCAGGTCTGGATATAACACTGGCATAAGAGCACCATCTATGCCGACATTATTTACGAGTAATACAAGCTACCAGTTTGTATCAGACGGCGGTTCTATTATACCTACCGAAATTTCTCACTTTAGACATACCAGTGGAGTTGCTCTGCAATTAGATCTGGACGAAATAAAGCCAGAAAAATCTCAGAATTTATCCTTAGGATTAATTTACAATCCACATGCTAATCTCTCCATTAGCATAGATGCTTATCAAATAGATATTTCTGACAGAATACTTATTTCAGGACATGTGCCTGTTGATGCTTCACCTACGATACAAAATATTCTTGCACCTGTTGATGTCTCGCGAGCCCAGTTTTTCATGAATGGTATTGACACACGAACGAGAGGTATGGATATCATTATTGATTATCAGGTCTTAGCTAAGCCGGAGTTTTCATATGATGTCAGCTTTTCAGCGAATTACAATCAGACCAGAGTCAAAAAAAATAGTGAGGGCAACATCATTTGGAAAGGCCCCGAAATATTTCAAGACTTGCAAAACTTTGTATTCGATCGAGAACAAGTAGCACGTGTAGAGACTGCAACTCCAACAACAAAAATGATTTTCTCCAATCAATTCGAATTCAATAAATGGAAGATGTATCTTGACTTTGTTCGCTTTGGCGAAGTCACCTATTTACACCCAAATGATGCAAACATCGATAATTGGTATCATAATGAATTTACCGATTTGAAGGAATCAAGAGATCAGACATTTTCATCCAAAGTTGTGACTGATCTTACAATGAAATATAGGATCAATGCGAATACATCAATTTCATTAGGGTGCAATAATGTATTTAATGTATACCCAGAAGAACATCAACATAGCGCCAATGTGGGCAATGGCATATTTACCTATAGCAGACGGGTTTCTCAATTTGGATTGCGTGGAGCATATTGGTTTACGAAGGCCAATGTGAAATTTTAACATGTCATTTAGTTCTTCTCATATTGATCATAAAAGGGCTGACTCTATATGGAAGCATGTGATTGAAGAGCATGAAGCTTCCTTCAAAGAATTTTTCCAATTGTTTCATGATCCGCTTATTGAGTATGGCATGCAAATTCAATCGGATATAAGTCTCGTTTCAGATGTTGTGCAGGAGTTATTTATTATCATGTGGCAAAAGAAAGACACTATAAATCTACAATCTACCATTAGCCAATATATGTTCCGTGCCTTTCGCAATAATTTGCTTAGGGAAATACAAAAAGAAAACAAACGTAAAAGTCATCAGTCTACTTTTCAACAACAGTTGTCTTCAGACAAGAATGAAATAAAGTCCAATATTAAATTAAATCAAAGTTTAGCAGAGCTGCCTTTACGACAAAGAGAAATTATTTATTTAAAATACCAACTCAATCTTCCTTATAGTGATATTATTTCCATAATGGAAATAAGTAAAGAGTCCTGCTACAAGTTAATGAATAAGGCAATTACTTCACTTCGAAAACAGATGAGCGGAAAAGAGAAAACTTAGTGATTAATTCTAAATTGAAATTTCACAAATTAAATTTGAACAAGCTAAATAACAAAAGAGACTTCAGTCAAGTTTAAATTCGGGGTGCGGCATCAATTAAAAATGAAGTATTATCATTTCAATTA
>CAYNMW010000151.1:0-10035 GCA_964398295.1 uncultured Saprospiraceae bacterium
TTGTTAGCCATAAGGAGTATAAATGAGGATTAGTATAAAAATCGACTATTACCATCCCTAAAATTGGTGAATTTAGCTCATATAATGGCTACTAAATTGGATAGACCTCAAGTTTAATTTAATTTAATCAATGCCTTTTTTGAAGAATTGCAATTGAAATTAATTTTGTAAAGAGCGATCTATAAAAGTAAATTTTAACTGTTGTCCAATAGTTTGGCAAGCACCATAATTATAATATCTCAATTCTTCAGCAACTCCCGTAGAAGGACCACTTTCAATAGTAGAATTTTTAAATTGCTTCATTATCGGTTTTACGCATTGTTTGTTCGTTCTCATAATTAATCTTGAATAGATAAAATTGTACACCCACAATATTAGAATTACTATTCCAACACTCAATTCTGTTGAAACAATTACTCCATCAATTTGACAATATCATTTAGCGATTTTGTTAATTCTTTCATAAATAACCATTGTATTTAACTGCTTAAAAAAATAAGTTTTCTTTTGCAGCAGTTAAGATTAGTTATTGTAAGTAAGCAATAATTCACAATGTGATTAAATACTACCTCATTAATTATTATTCAAAAAATTTTAGAATTTAACATCAAATAAAATGGATATAACTGCTGCAATTGAAAAATATTCAGGGATGGCTATCGATTATGCGCCTACCTTAGTATTGGCAATTCTTACACTTATCGTTGGTTTCTGGATCATTCGTAAAATTGTCGGATTTGCAAAAAAAGCTATTATGGCAACTGGGATGGATGAGACCTTATCCAAATTCATTTCATCACTGATAAGCATAGGGCTAAAAATAATGTTGCTGTTATCTGTTGCCTCCATGTTTGGCATCAATACAACTGCATTTATTGCTATATTTTCTGCTCTTATGGTTGGTATCGGCATGGCATTTAATGGTACAATTGGCCATATCGCATCTGGTGTAATGTTGATGATCTTCAAACCATTCAAAGTGGGAGATCTTGTGAAAATCGGCGGCAATCAATCTATGGGAACTGTAGAAAGTATTACTGCTTTCAATACTGTACTTAAAACACTAGATAATCAACGGATCATCATTGCAAACAGTAATGTAACTGGAAATGATGTTACTAATATCACTGGTGAAGGGGAAGTAGGTGTAGAACTCACTTATGGAATTGGCTATAATAACGACATTGATAAGGCCAGAAAAATTATTTTAGACGTTGGAAAATCTTGTCCACATATATTAGATACTCCAGCTCAAGGTGTGGTAGTCACAAACTTAGGAGATAGTTCTGTAGATCTGGCAACAAGACCTTTTTGCAAACCTGAACATTTCTGGGATGTCAAATTCTTTATGCAAGAAAATGTGAAAAAGGAATTTGATAAACACGGTATAGGCATACCATATCCAACAATGGATATCAATATGGTGAAACAAAATTAATAGCCCTTTAATTAGTTTACACTACGGCTTTTTATTTTCTGGATCCCATTCTTCAAACCAATTGGTGATGTAGCCAACTTTTGCCAACAGATTACTTGGCTTTGCTGCAATGCCATGGCTTGCTCCTTGAATGCGAACAAGTGCTGAAGGTATCTTTTGTAATTTTAGAGCCTGATAGTATTGTTCAGATTCTGACATTGGTGTTCGGTAATCCTCTTCACCTGTAAGCAACATTGTAGGTGTGGTAACATTGCCAACCAAACTAATTGGTGACCGCTTCATGTAATGCTCCTGATGATCCCATGGCATTCCTGGAAACCAATAATTAACGACTCCTGATATATCAGCAGTTAGTGCCCAACTGTACCAATTGATGACAGGTTTTGCAACAACAGCACCTGCAAATCTATCCGTGTTACCTATAATCCAACTCGTTAAAACTCCACCACCACTTCCTCCAGTGACAAACAATCGTTCTTCATTGATATAACCCTTTGCGATCACTGCATCTACACCTGACATTAGGTCATCATAATCATTACTTGGATAATTGTGGTGAATCAAGTTTGCGAATTCTGCTCCATAACTCGTACTTCCTCGGGGATTTGTATACAAGACAACATATCCCTTGCTCGCCATCAACTGCAATTCCGGTGTAAACCGATCTCCATAATTTGCAAATGGTCCACCATGAATTTCGAGAATCAAAGGATATTTTTTGTTTGCATCAAATCCTGGTGGCTTGATAATCCAACCTTGAATTCGTTGACCATCATGTGACGAGTTATACCAGATTTCCTCAACTTCTCCCAGTTCTTTGAATGAAAGAACATCTTTATTCAATGTTGTTAATCGATTAATTCTCCCTGCTTTGTTCACAGCTAATTCTGTTGGCATTGATGGAGTTGTTGTGGTATATGCCAGGACATCATTGTGGACATCATATGCTCCTCCGTCATAAGGTCTACCTATTGAGGTGCCACCAAGATCAGAAGCCACAGTCTCCATTTGACCTCCGAGTCCAATTTTCGCCACCTTCGTATTTCCTTCTTTATTGTATTGTGCATAAATGGATCTGCCATCATTAGACCATTGAATGTTGCCGAATGACAAGTCTGAAGAACAAGTCAAACAGCTATTGCTTTGACCATTGCTGTCCATCACATAAATCTGTGTATGGTGGTAACCCATTTTTTTATCATCGTATCCGAGATAAGCAATTTGATTACCGTTTTTGGATACAATCGGACCATTGTCTGGACCTTCTCTGTCTGTTAATGCAGTCAGTTCTTTGGTAGTAAGGTCCATTGCATATATTTCTGTATTCTGCTGATTGTATTCCCAATCGTCAGATTGATTGCTGGAGAAATAAATTGATTTACCATCAGCTGCCCAGCTCGGATTTCGATGGTTAAAGTCTCCTTCAGTTATTTGCATAGGAGTACCGCCATCTGAAGGCATAATGAAGATTTGCGAAAAAGACTCATTCGTATAGCCTCTTCCATCAGATCGATAAACCAGTCGATCTATATAAATTGGATCATCTGCCCATTTCGCTCCTTTTGGTTTTCTGGGAAGTGCACTTGATGGTTTGCTGTCACTCTCGACACTCATTGTCATCAACAACCATTCTCCATCTGGAGATAATTGGAGATTAGATGGTGATTTCTGTAAGTTGGTAAGTTGTGCTGTTTGACCATTGTCCAACCACAGTTTATGGATTTGGGATTTTCCCGTTTCCGAAGAAAGGAATAGTATGCTTTCTCCATCAGGCGACCACATAGGCGATCGATGACTCTCATTCCCCGTTGTTAATGGTCTTGCCTTTTTACCTGACAAATCTGTGATCCATAAGTTTGATAATCTTCTGTCTGTCATGATATCCATGAAAGATCGTACATAAACGATGGTATTCCCATCAGGAGAAATCTGCGGATCAGCAGCAAACTCAAGATCAAAAATATCAAGCGGCTGTAAAGTGTTTTGTGCATCAGCATAGTAAAAGAAATGCACTAAAAAAATGATCAGCAATATTTGTTTCATAGTGTTTATTTTAATTCATTCTTATTCACTCGCGTTAGAATTTCACGTATTAAGCTGACTTCCCGTTCATAAATACCTTTGAATTGTTTTTGAAGGCACTCCGTATAAATTTTGGAAATTTTTTCACAAATATCATATCCATTATGGGTCAGATAAATCTTATTTGCCCTCTTATTCTTCTCATTATGAACTTTGATAATCAGTTCTTTCTTTTCAAGATAATTGATGATTCTGGAAATAGAAGCCGGTTCTTTGCCAACAAGTTTTGAGATATCACTTTGGTTGATGCCTTGTTTGTTCATTACTTGTTCCAAAACTAGCCATTGATCATAGGAGACACCTAATGATTGTTTTGCGCAAACATAATTGAAATAAGATTTCTGCTTACGAACGGTTTCTTCAAATTGAAGCAACAGCTCCTCGTAGTTGGATTTGGACACTAGCCTATTATTGAGACCCTTCAAGATAACATTCTAAAAATGAATTAACGTTAAAATTGATAAATCATCATTAAGAAACTACACTGATTGTTGTATCCAAGTTTGGTTGAAGTACACAATAGTTAACATGTCAACAATAAGCATGGTACTTGCCATACATGACATGCGTTTACACCCTAACTGTCGCTAAATAAATTATGATTTCACTTTAATACAAGTAATAGCTAAGAAATTCAGCTAAACGACTCGCTTATGATACTCCAGTTGTTGAAAAATCTTGGCTTTCTACACCAACTTGAAGAAACCATACGGAAGCAATTAAGTATTACAAACAAATATCAGATTTCGAAATTCGCCCTAACAGTAATGAGCTCTATAAAACATATTTTTATTATGGTTCTGGGATTTACCAACATCTTCTTAAAAATTACGAAGCAGCAATACAAGAGTTGGCTAAAGAGACAAAGAGCCTTTGGTTTCTCACTGCTGTCGGAAGGATTGAAGGTATGTTTTTCTAACTCTCTTCCTGATAACTTATTTTCACTAATGAAAGGTGGTAATTCTTTTGAGACGGAACTAGTATTTCTGTCGACGAAATTTGTAATGCATCTAAAAACCGCAGTTTTAAATTTTGATATTCCGTACTAAATAAACTCTCACGTTTATACTTTCCAACTCCATTAACGATGTATTCACTAACTGTGCTGTTGTTTTTGATTTGATCATTAAAAATCAATCTCAATCTTGAAGGAGTCATAAATGGAAAATATGAAGAATAAATACCGCCATCATCCTGAGAAAATTGCTTTTTAAATAAAATTTTCTGCCAGTGTTCTTGTCCGTTAGGAAATAGAGCAGTCAGTACAATATCTTCATTAAAATAATCTACCCAACCCCTCGCAGAAGAATAAAAATCAGAGGCGGTTCTTGACACTGCATCATAGGAGTTTCTCCTAGAAAATTGGCGTTGCATTTCCATTGCAATTACAATTCCCCCATCTTGTCTCCAGATAATATTACTAAGTGAAAAGAAATTTAATCCTTTCTTTTTCTTTGCATCAGATCCATAAATATCTTCCACCAACTGTTTCTCAAATGGTTTATAGCTCAGTTCATAATAATCGCTAAAATTGCGTAAATCAATAAACGAATAGGCATAACCCTCGGACCAATTTACTTTCTTCTTATTATACATGCCAAAGAACCCAATACGCTTGTTCTTTTCATCAACAGACATTTTGATGCTTTGCATATTTGTTCCACCATAATCAATTTCTGTAATGTATCCTGTTTCATTCACTTTCTCCAATATGACAATTTCTGCCCCTTCATCTTTAGGACCTAGTCTCGAATGATTTTTTTCGAGCAAAAGAACAATTGAACCTACATTTGTTAAATAGACGTCTGCCAAATCCAAAAACAAATTAGCTCCATTGAAATTATATTCACCTTTCCAATCAAGTGTGTCAAGTTGGTGATCATAAACAACTACTGATAGTTTTTCAGAGTTATTCATATAATACAGAAGTGATTTATTCTTGTTCTTTGAATTAAGATATTGGAAATCCTGGCCGACTAAGTCTTTCTTTTGTTCAACGATTACAACTGAATCTTGTAAGCGTGCATTTTTATCATAAAGACCTGCCTTCACATATTCTATCCCGTCTTTTTTCATTCCATAGAAAACAGTGAATAATGAATCTTGAGGAGATAATCCATATACTTTCACCCGCTTTTCTTCAAATCGAAGTTTTTGTTCCCAATTGAATTGAAGATCGGTATTAAAGGATGTAATGAATTTATCAATTCCGCGATCTCGATATAGAAGTATATTGTCATCAATATCACCCAGAATTTCATAGGCATAGTCTGAGCGAATGCTCATTTCCTTTGAAACAATAACTTCTTGTGCGCTTGATTGGAAGGAGAAAGCCAGTAAGAATATAAATAATGCTCTAAACATAATCTTAAATTATAAATAAATTGCCAATGATTCCAATTCTACCGTTATGAATGAGATTATCGAATGCGTTGTTAACATCAGTGAAGGCCGCCGACAATCAGTCATTGATTCAATCTCGTATGCTATTCAATCCGTTGGTAATACAACGCTAATCCATGTAGATTCTGGTATAGATGCCAACCGAACAGTTTTTACTTTTTTTACTGATCTGAGGTCTTTACGACAGACTATCTTGTCTTTGTATGAATGCGCTCTTAGTCAAATTAACATGGTTTATCATGAAGGTAAACACCCAAGAATTGGAGTTGTTGATGTCTGTCCGTTTATTCCTGTCACCGGTATTACAAAAGAGACACTAATTCCAATAATCGATAATCTTGCAAAGGAGATTGGACAACAATTCTTGATACCTGTTTATCTATATGAAGATTCTTCAGCTTCTCAAATAAAACTAGAATCTATTCGAAAAGAAGAATATGAATCATTGCAAAAGCGCAAACGATTACATGATAATCTACCAGATTACGGTAGTTTCATAAATGCTAAAACTTCTGGAGCAACTATAGTTGGAGTTCGTTCCTTCTTGCTGGCATATAACATCAATCTAAATACTGCAGATGTATCAATAGCAAAGACCATCGCTAAAAAAATTCGAGGCTCTGGTTATCGAACACCGAAAGGCAAGATTTTAGGACAGTTTCCTTCCGTAAAAGCAATTGGGTGGTACATTGAAGAATATGGCTTTGCTCAGGTTTCTACAAATATTACTGCGTATCATGACTGTTGTTTTCATCATGTTTATGAATCTTGTAAGAAACTTGCAAAGCAATTAGGTGCTGAAGTTACTGGATCAGAATTAATTGGCTTGACTCCCAAAGAAGCCTTAGTTATATCAGCAAACTATTATAGAAAGGAACTTACAAATGAGGATAAACAAATTGATACTGCTATTACATGCTTAGGGCTAAACCAGCTTTCACCATTTTTAAAAGAAGATCGAATTATTGAGTATGTTCTTAATGATAGTAATCCTGCTTCTACTTAAGTTTTGGATTGTTTTTATGTCGAACTTTGTCTCGGTTCGTTTTTTTATCTATGTTTTTTTGAATGGCATCTTCCAAATCAATATTCATTTGGTTAGATAAACAAGTCAACACAAATAAAATATCTGCCATTTCATCCGCTATCTTTTCTTTGATTTGGTCTTCTGCTATTTCTTCTTTAAAAGATTGCTCACCATATACGCGGGCCACCAATCTGCCTAGTTCTCCCACTTCCTCCATCAACAGAATCATATTGGTTTCTTCTCTAAAATAACGAACACCTATTGTCTGAATCCAGTTGTCAACTTTTGCCTGGTAATCTTTAATTGTCATTATTCCTTATTTTTCGAGTCAATGATAATCGTTACTGGTCCATCATTCAACAGTTCAACTTTCATGTCTGCTCCAAATATGCCAGCTTTTACTTCCTGCCCAAGTTCAATTGCAAGCTTAGATAAAAATGCTTCATACAAGGGTATTGCAACAGCTGGTTTGGCAGCCTTAATATATGATGGCCTATTTCCTTTTTTTGTGCTTGCGTGCAATGTGAATTGACTGATTACCATTAATTCTCCATTAATATCTAAGAGACTTTTATTCATGACATTGGTGTCATCATTAAAAATCCTCATTTGTATGATTTTTTTGACAAGCCAATTAATATCTATTTCATCATCAGACTCGACAACTCCAATTAGAACAAGTAAACCTTCGTTAATTTTGGCGTGCTGCGTATTATCAATGCTTACTGAGGCATGCTTGACCCGTTGAATGACAGCTTTCATGCAAGATCAAACAAGGTTCGCTCTGGTACAAATTCGTCTTGGATATCTATCGCATCATAACTCTCATCTTCCAACTTATTCTTGATAGGGTAATGAATCCATTGATAACTGTCTGAACATTTTAGCATGCTCAAAACATCTGATAAACACGTATTGGATTCTAACCAATTGGCTTGTTCCGTTGAACATACATCGACTGGCATTGGGTTTTTCAACGCAACTAAATCCCTATTTGGAGGTACCGTGATCATACTGAATGACAAATACTGTTGGGAATCAAATTGCACGATATCATATAATCCTGCCAATAGCATAAGGGATCGGTCTCGTTTCATTACACGATTCCATTTGTTTTGATGTTTGATGTAATAACTATCTGCTGGAATGAGACATCTTCGCTGCCTAATTGAAATTCTAAATGACGGTTTTGACACAATTCCATCAACACTTGCGTTGAACAAGTTGCCTCTGTTTATCAAATCTTTAGAGAAATGAGGTAATAGTCCCCATACGGCTGGAACTAAGACATTGTCCTCATTATGATTGATTAAAATACTTGCTTTTTTTAAGGGGTGGATATTGCAACTTCTGATATAACCCTTCAGCACAAATTTATCCATTTGCTTTGATAATTTGTCAGTTGGGACTGACAAAGAATAACGATCGATCATGAGATTTTTAAATTATACACATTAAAGATAATATTAATTTGTAATTAACGTACAATCAGCTTGTTATAATTAGATTTATAAACACTCTCTTGTTAGTGAATGTGGAAGAATGGTTTACTATTGTGTCGGTCTGCTATGTACAGCGATTGTAATGTATGTCTTACTCAATTTGGAAGCACTTTCCAACAGCTATTTCGAGACGGTACTGTCAAGAAGATATGCTGTGAACTCTTACTAACAAGTATATAATTATGTGTAAAAGTTTCTCATTTATCATGATAATCAGGAGATTGCACTAAAACATTGCTTCCTAAATTTGTTGGTTATATATGAGGTGTGAGAAAACATAAGCATTATAGATATTTATTTCCACCAACTCACAGTACTAATAGTAATAATAGGTTTTTTAAAATATTAGAAGTTAATAATGGTTATAGCGATGATTAAAAAAAATTCAATTTGGTCTTATGTTGTTTAAGTCATATAAGTGGGTAAGTCTCATTTCTCTTATTTTGATTTACTTGGTCATACTTGCCGGATCGATTGTTCGCATGACTGGATCTGGAATGGGTTGCCCTGATTGGCCTAAATGCTTCAATCAATGGGTCCCGCCAACACACATTGAACAATTGCCAGAAAATTACAGAGAGATTTTTTTGGACAAAAGAAAAGCTAAAATTGAGAAGTATGCTTCTTTTTTAACTAGTCTTGGAATGGGACAAGTAGCTGAAGCATTGACTAGTGATCCAGATTTGTTAGAAGAAGAACCTTTTGTTGCTCGTAAAACCTGGATTGAATATGTAAACAGGTTGTTTGGTTTTATGGCTGGCAATTTTTTACTTCTTGGTTTTATCCTTTCTTTATTTCTGTGGAAAAAAAATAGAGGTCTTGCATTGTGGAGTTTCCTTGCAGTTTTGTTCACAGGTATTCAAGGTTGGTTTGGTTCTATAGTCGTGTCTTCTAATTTGACACCCTGGACAATCAGTTTTCACATGCTCTTTGCTTTATTGATTATTGCTGTAATAATCTATTGTTTGAAAATAGCGAGTGAACGATCTGTTATTGCTAATCGGTCCATGTTTTGGCTTGTCGGCATTTTGATTGTTCTTTCCTTAGTACAAATCTATTTTGGCACACAGGTACGTCAAGAAATAGATGTTGTTGCTAAAACAACTATTAATAGGTCTGTATGGATAGAAGGATTATCCAGTGTGTTTGAGATTCACAGAAGTTTTGCGATTGCTATTATTTTGATACATGGATGGGTAGCTTATAAACTTAGACAAGAAAAAGGATGGAGTACATTTGCCTTAATTTTACTAGCTGTAATTGTAATAGAAGCATTTACTGGTATCATTATGGCTTATCTCGCTGTGCCTAAAGCTGCCCAGCCTATTCATTTGTTTTTAGCAACTATTGCTTTTGGAATGCAGGTATGGCTCTTGTTACATTTAAAAGTAGTAAAGGTTTAGCTAGTAAGATTGATTATATACCGAGAAAAAGTTTAAATACCTATACACTTCCTAATTAACATTGTTACCAACACTTTATACCGCTATTAAACATACGATCTTTTATGTTTGAGAGCTTTATTATGATTATCAACATGGTTAACAGTATGTTCATATCTTTGTGTTGATAAATATGAAGCT
>CAYNMW010000152.1:0-10003 GCA_964398295.1 uncultured Saprospiraceae bacterium
GAACCTATAAATTGGCCTGTCGCAGGATCAAAGAAATTGTTTTCTTGATCTTGTCTAAAGAATTGTCTACCGACATTTGCTCCAGCTTCAAATCGACGGGTAGTAGACAGAGGAAAATGCAAAAATCCATTCACACCAGCATTGTAAATACGGAGTATGTTTATTTGATCCACGATTGCACTAAACTGATTTCCATCACCTATATCGATGTCCTGAAAAAAGGGCTGATTTCTGAAGCCTGTGCGCTGAGGAATGAAGGATATACCACCTCCATATGCCAACCTGTTTTTACGATTTAGGTATTGCACTTGTCCTCCAAAATCGAGGACATTACCATTTAATGACATCTGAGTGAAAACCTGGTTATTGCCAAGTATATCACTGAATACAGCATTGATACCGCCTTGAAGACCAGTATAGTTGCTAAATCTAGAATTGGTAACACCGACACCTGCACCACCTCCGATATGATCTAACTTGAATTTTGATTTATAATCAATCTTTCTAATGTTACTTTGATCAATGTATGCGATGTTGTCAATGTTATTCAAATTTTTATTGACCACATCAACATCAGCTGTATTGATTGCTGGTAATGTGCCTGCTCCAAAATCGAGAGCATCTTTATCAACAGGTTTATTTAATAATTCAGCTTGGTCCGCTTGATACAAGACATACTTATGATCATCATAGTGGGTAAAAATGACTCGATCTTTTTTTGTAGATGCAGTGATAGCAGGGGAGTATCTGGAGATACCACTAATGCCCGTTAATAGATCAGTCATTTGGTGGACTTCTCCAGAATCCATTTTGTAGTTATATAAATTCCGAAAGCCATCTCTATCAGAATAGAAATAAATATTCCCTTCGTGATCGAAAACAGGATTTAAATTGTCTGCACCATTAAAGACATCCAAGATCTCTGTGGTTCTATTTTCGTAATCCATAACCGCAAGATCAAATGTGTACTTGCCATAGGTTCTTCCTTCCACAACACTTCTCTTATCATAACTGAAGAGTAAAGATTTGCCATCAGGTGAGAATGAAGGCTGAATTTCTGCATAAACATCATCAGTCAACTGAGTCACTCTACCTGATCGAATGTTGTAACTATACAGATCTGTTTGTCCTTGCACGAGACCCACCAAAACAATTTCCTTACCATTTGGATGCCAAACAGGATTAGCCAATGCAGGTACTCCTTCCACTTTTATTGTTGCCACATCCTTACCATTTGTTGCTTCTTTGATGACCAATACATTGTATCCTTTGCTGAATCCGATGAATGCAAATTGTTTGCTGTTTGGAGACCACGTTCCAGCAGATTCCAAATAGTTAAGCGCATCGAGATCTGTATCTTTTACTGTGCTGGCAAGTTTGCTGAGGATCTTACCTGATTTGGCATCAGCCAAAAATAAGTCAGTAGAGAATAAATCTTTTTCCGACAGAAACACGACGTATTTACCATTTGGACTCAATGTTGGAGATACATTTATCCGCCCTGAATTTTCTTGGGAAATCAACTTCTTGCCTTGTACATTTTCTTTCTTGTCTCTTAGGTAAGGTTCGTAATAGGATTCTAATGCTGTTTTAAATTCTTCGCCTGCAGTTTCTAAATCCATGCCAAGTATATTTTGGCTGGCAACCTCGAGGCCGTATTTAGCGGTTTCTGTAAATAATGGTTGAATGACGCCATCTCCATACTTGCCAGTCAGATAGGACCAGGCTGCTTGTCCATAGCGATATGGAAAATATTTAGGGCTGGCCATTTTCTTGAATTCTGGCAAATCATCATGAATAATAGCATCTCTCATCCACATTGCTGTGAACGGATCTACCCGACCAATTGACATGTATTCTGCCATTCCTTCTACAATCCAAAGGGGTAAATTTCCAAGCGAACGAATATTCGTTGAGTCTCCTCTTATGACCATATTAAATTGAAAAGCATGAACTAGCTCATGTCCCAAAACCTGATTGGTTTGCTGATTAGTAAATGTCAAGGGCATGATCACCCTATTTTTTGCAGCTTCGGTAACACCTCCTGTACCAACTCCTATGCCTCCGGATATGGCATTTGTTTGTTGAAACTCTGCATGGTTATTATAGAATATAATTGGATTCTTGAAGTTGATCGTGTCGTAAGTAATGGCTTGGTGCAAGGTATACCATTGTTCAGTCATTTGAGAAATACGATCAATGACCTCTTCATTTTCTAAATAATAAAACACTTCAAAATTCGGGGTGTCTTTTACCTTAAAATCGAAGCTTCTATATCGAGGCTTATTTTTACCAAAATATTGAGCGAATGAAGGAACGCTTTGAGCTAGAAATAGTATGCAGAAGAATAATACAAACTTTCTCATAATGTCTGAGTTGAAATAACAATTAATACATTAGTGCAGCTTAGACGGTTTTAATGAGTTAATGCAGCTTAGACGGTTTGATTTGAATCTTTTAGCAATGTGAATGGTTCCACATTAGATTACAGATTAGAAACTATAAAATGCAAACTTTAGTTTCTTATATAGTGTAAATTCATGCATAAAGCAGATGTAAAGGTGATAACGCATATTTTTGCAGTCAAATTGTTATAAAAGGGAAGTCTATCAGAGAAGCATGTTATTTCTGTGGCGGTCTTTCTTGCTAACTAATGTGTTGGTTTAACATCTAGTTTGAACTAATCGCTATTTCTCAAGTTTGATAAATCTGTAAGCGTTTAGTAGTGAAATTTAAAAAATTCATTGCACCATTGATTGTATATTTATGAATCAATTCAAATATTTAAATTCGAAGAAAACTCATCGATGACCTACGATATATTTACTGTTAAAGCACAAGAAGCCATTTTAAAAGCGCAACAAATTGCAGGAGGGCTGGACCAACAAAGTGTAGATACCGTTCACCTCATGAGAGGAATTCTGGAAACAGATGAAAAGCTGGCAGAATTTCTACTGAACAAAATGTCCGTTAATGTGCTCAGATTGAAAAAGGAATTGAATCTGGCAATAGAACGATTTCCAAAAGTAGAAGGTGGTGGCAAGCAATACCTGACCAATGATGCCAATAAAGCAAACAGCAAGGCCAAAAAATTCATGAAGGAATTCGGAGACGAATTCATTTCTCTTGAGTTAATCATGCTGGGCATATTAAATGGGAAAGACAAATGTGCGCAGATGTTAAAAGATCTTGGCGCAACAAATAAAGGGTTACGCAAAGCAATAGAAGAACTACGGAAGGGAAGAAAAGTGAAAGATCAACATGCTGATGGCGAATACAACGCACTGAATAAATATGCGATCAATCTAAACGAACGAGCAGAAACAGGAAAGCTTGATCCAATTGTAGGTCGTGATGAGGAGATCAGGAGGATATTACACATCCTATCTCGACGTAAAAAGAACAATCCAATTTTAGTAGGAGAAGCTGGTGTTGGTAAAACAGCAATTGTTGAAGGTATTGCTTGGAGAATTGTCAAGCAAGATGTACCAGAAAATTTACAAAGCAAAAAAATATTTGTATTGGACCTTGCCGCATTGATTGCAGGAGCCAAATATAAAGGTGAATTTGAAGAAAGACTGAAAGCTGTCATAAAAGAAGTAAATGCAGCAGCGGGCGAAATCATTTTATTCATTGATGAAATACATACCTTGATTGGTGCAGGTGGAGGTAATGGAGCAATGGATGCTGCCAATATTTTAAAGCCCGCTTTAGCAAGAGGTGAACTTCGAACAATCGGAGCGACAACATTAGATGAATACCAAAAGTATTTTGAAAAAGACAAAGCCTTAGTTAGACGTTTCCAAACAGTGTATATCGATGAGCCATCATTGCACGATACGATTTCTATCTTGAGGGGTATACAAGATAAATACGAAGTCTACCATAAAATTGATATTCTTGATGAAGCATTAGTTGCTGCCGTTGAATTATCTCATCGATATATTACAGAACGAAAATTGCCAGATAAAGCAATTGATTTGATTGATGAGGCTGCTGCCAAATTGAGACTTGAACTTGACTCGGTTCCAGAAGAAATTGATGAGGAAGATCGTAAATTAAGGCAACTAGAGATCGAACGGGAACAGATTAAGCGCGAAAAGGATGATAAAAAACTCAAAAAGATTTCTGAACAAATCGCCAATGCAAAACAAAAACTCGATTCTCTAACTGCAGCATGGCAAAGCGAACGAGAAATTGTAGAGCAATTATCCAATATTAAAAAGGACATTGAAGAACTAGAACATCAGGCAGCTAAAGCAGAACGTGATAGCAATTTCGAGTTGGTCGCAAAGATCAGGTATGGAGATTTGAAAGAAAAGGAAGCCATGCTCAAAGCTGCAGAAGACAAGCTGGATAATCTCCCGGAAGGAACTCGTTTTACCAATGAAGAGGTTACAGAAAATGATATTGCTGAAGTTGTGGCACGGTGGACAGGTATCCCTGTCGCTAAAATGATGAAGAGCGAAAAAGATAGACTGCTGAAATTAGAGGATGAAATTGGTAAACGATTGATTGGCCAGAAAGAGGCAGTCATTGCAGTTGCCGATGCTGTGAGAAGAAGTCGGGCAGGCTTAGGGGATCCTAAAAAACCTATTGGGAGTTTTATCTTTTTAGGTCCTACGGGAGTAGGTAAAACAGAGCTTGCGAAAACATTGGCAGAGGTGTTATTTGATGACGAAAAAGCGATTACTCGTATTGACATGAGTGAATTTCAGGAAAAGCACTCTGTTTCTAGATTGGTAGGCGCACCTCCTGGATACGTTGGCTATGATGAAGGTGGTCAATTGACAGAGGCTGTGCGTAGACGACCGTACTCCATTGTTCTATTAGATGAGATAGAAAAAGCACATCCAGATACGTTCAATATTTTATTACAAGTATTGGATGATGGAAGATTAACAGACAATAAAGGAAGAGAGGCGAATTTTAAAAATACCATCATCATCATGACTTCTAACATGGGTGCAGAAGTCATCTTAGAAAACTTTGAAGACCTAGAAGCAGTCGGGGATGATCATCGTGGTGAAATAATCGAAACGACCAGAATGGAAGTTTTCGATATGTTGAAAGAAAATCTCCGACCAGAGTTCTTAAATAGGATCGATGAAAAAATAATGTTTTTGCCATTAACGAAAAGTGAGATAAAACTCATTGCAAAAATTCTATTGAAAAAGGTAAGTAAGAATTTAGCAACGCAGGAAATTTCTATCGATTTTTCTGAAACAGCAATGGATTTACTAGCTGACCTTGGGTATGATCCTCAATTTGGCGCGAGACCATTAAAGAGAGTCATACAAAAAGAAATCATCAATGAATTATCAAAAGAGGTGTTGAAAGGAACTTATGGACCCGGAGACACAATATATATTGGTACAGATAAAAAAGGTTTCACATTTGATAGTAAAAAATCGAATTCTACAGATAAGCCGTCAGCATTAAAAAAACCTACGAAATCTAAAAAAGAGAAAGAGCTAGAAAAATTAAAGAATGCAACGGATGATGTTAATAAAGCAATAAAAGACGTTAAAAAAGATTCTAAGGAAGACTAATAACAAATACAGCTGTTGTTTTTTTATTTAACAACATCCGAATACTATACGCGTAAAAATATGATGATTAAATAGAAGTAAACGGCTCCAGCAGAACATACCTAATATGGAATGTTTTTTATTTACAAATTTGGTTGATTGAGGGTTAGCATAAAATTTAATAAGGACAATTTCTAAATATTAAAAATTAATCACTAAATTTGGTTACTTCCATAACAATTCCATTTAAAAGAAATATCTATTCACTTAATTAAAGGTGTCGGTTGGTTTATTTTTTTAACTATAAATAATTGACAATGTTCAAACAATTTCTCTATTCAGCTTATACTGATAGGAAAAAGAATTTCTTCTTCTTCTTTCTTTTAACATTTAGTTGCATTCCAATAAAACAGTGGGCATGTCTAGAATTACCAGAGACACCTCCAGACATGGTTGTGGAAACCTGTGTGGGATTTGATGGGTTCACCCAACTGCGATTTTTGGATTACACAACATATGGTGCAAATACAGATGATTTTTGTACTTGCGCGCTCAATATACCGCTACAATTTGGTGAAGTAGTCGCAGCCATTATTGTCCACGCTGGCACAAACACTCCTGTTGAAGGCTGGGATTTTGTTGCTGATGCTGACTCTGATTTTGGCATGGGAGGAACGGATTGGCAGGGATTTAGTAGTGAGTTGACAGCAATTATACCACTGGGTCTTGCAGTAGATGTCTTGTTTATAATTGATCCTCTTTGTTTTGAAATCATTGGTTTTCAAGAAGAATCGTTACGATTAGATGAAGATGAATCATGTTGCGAAGAAAATGCAAACGATATACTTAATTGGTTTGTAAATGGAAACGGACTTCTAGGAACTGATGGTGCAAATCCTGATGGTTCTCCTGGTGGCGATCATTTTTTTGTTGGTTCTCCAGGAAATACTAGTATCGTCTTTCCATTTTGTGATGATGGAGTCATTAATGGGGATGAACTTGGTACAATAGACGATGGAGAAGGTAATGAAATAAATTGTGGAAATTTTTTCTGTCTACAATGTGAACTACAATTCACTGAGCTGTCTGATCCATGTTCTTGTGAATCAGTATTTTTCCCTGGCATTGGTTTTCGTGATACGTTGACAATAACAGTTATTCCAGGAGATGATGCCATTTTAGATGTAAACAATGGAGGATTTTTGCAAGCAAATGGTCAAGCGTTTCAAGTAGGTACGACATTCACTGATGGTGGTAATTTTGACAATGATGGTATTGTCAACGGATCCATTATTGTTATTTTTTTCAGACAAGAAAATCAGATTGCAGATATAGTAGTTAATGGTGTTCCATTTCAAAGCCCTGCTCCATGTCCATTCCTTTCTACTTGTATTCCTTCACCTGGTATTTTAAGCTGTTCACCTGACCAAATAGTTGCTTGTGCTTCGGATATAGTTTTTGGAGAAATACAGCTTGACTCGATTTGCTCATTGGAAGGGTTTTTTATAGATACAACTGGTCCGGTTATCACGGGCCTTGAAAACTGCAACGGAACTACTTACAGTTTCCAAACGATTGCAGAAGACATGTGCGGTAATATAGATACTTGTATGCAGGTGTTTACCATTCAAAATGATCCGCCAATGATCACCCAATGTCCGTTACCGGTGACCGTAGACTGTGTCGTTGACTTTGTACCAGGTATAATTGAATTTGTGAGCAGTTGTGATTTAGCTACAGACACCATTGTTACAATTCCTGATATTACAATTCCTATTTGCCCAGGTCTACAATTTCTTGTAAACTATGAAGTCGTCGACGAATGTGGACAATCCAGTACTTGCGATCAACAAGTAACAATTGGCAATAGCCCAGGGATAATGATTAATGCTTGTCCGCCAGCTACAGATATAAGTTGCGCAACTGATATAGAATTCGGAACAGTGGATTTCTCCACACCATGTGACAATAGTGCAACAGTAAATATTTCAACTCCTGTCATAAATGGTGAGCCAAATTGTATTGGCACCACCTATACGGTTACCTATCAAATTATAGACGCCTGTGATAATTTGGCAACCTGTGATCAGGTATTTACAATAGTGAGCGATCAACCGATTATAGTAGAATGTCCAGCAGATGAAATCGTAAGCTGCGAGTCAGACATCAGACCTGGTGAGCCAAGCTTTTTGACTAGATGCAATTTATCTGCTGAAGTGGTGAAGACTGGACCTGTCGTCAATGGAGAACCAAGCCAAGATGGCACAACATATACCTATACTTTTACAGTCACCGATGCTTGCGGCAGTACTGCCAGTTGTGATCAAGTATTTACCATTCAAAATGAATGTACAAATCTGGATTTTGATGCACTTACCCCAGGGACTATAGTCTCTAATCAATTTCCTGGTGTTCAGATATCTTCACATCCTAGTCATAATCCTCCAATGATTTTCGATACAGGCAATCCTACTGGAAATGATTTTGATGTTGGCACACCAAATGAAGTGTTTGGAGGACCAGGTGTGGGAGTCGGCTTTTGTAATTCTGTAGCCCAAGGCAATGCGTTGATTGTTTCAAAAGACGACAATATTCCAAATGAAACGGAAGGGCAGTTAATATTTAATTTCGACTGCGGTGTAATCATTAGAACGATCGATTTCATTGATATGGAATGTGGACATAACACAGTTCAATTGTTTGATATAGACAACGACCTAATTGAAACTATTGAATTACCTCAGTATGGAGAAAATAGTTTCCACACAGAAATCATCAATATCGGAGGTGTATATTCTATGATTGTAGAATTTCCATGTGCAGGTGGCGCAATTTCTGATGTCGTCTATTGCGAAGACCATACTCCTGGTGCAGATTGTGGTCTTTGTGCAAGTGCTAGTTTGGACTTCGCCGAAGCTGGCATTTATTGGCCAGACGATGCAGTTTCTGGAACGTTTACAAACGACTTTCAGACCTTTGATGTTTCGATAAATGATGTCGACGGTATTTTCGAAAATTCAGAAGAGTCCATGTCAGGCATTCAGGTGGGCATAGAACCAAATGACGTCGACGATATTGTTGAAATCATATATACCCTTTCAGAAGTGTCAAGTTTTGTGGCTTTTGATATTGTAGATCTTGATTTTAAAGATAGCGCGAGTAAACAACAGGAGAAGGTTTGTATTTGTGGAATTAACACAAGTGCTGGACCAGGTTTGATTTTCCCAACTTTATATTCCTTAGATGGTAGCGTTGAGATTGATGGCAATTGTGCAGAAGCAACTTCAAATTCAGCGATATCCCATCAAGATGAAAGCATCCTTGTCAAGTTCGAAGAATGTATTGATCAGATCATAATAAAATACGGTACCGGATCAAACTCTCCGACTGCAGATCCAAGTTTTTCCAAAATACAAATTGGTAAGAATGTTGGATTTAATACCAGCAAATGTCCAAACGATTGTGGACCATGTGAATTAATAGGAGACAGAGATATGGATGGTATTTGTGATGACTGTGATATTTGTCTTGTTGGCAATGATTTAGCTGACCAAGATGGTGATGGTATTCCGGATGCCTGTGATTCAGACTGCGACAATTCGTTGGATGAAGGTGATGACGACTTGGATGGTGTTTGCAACATCGATGATATTTGTCCTGGAGGTAATGATCAAATTGATGATGATGGCAATGGTATTCCTGATGCATGTGAAGAATGCGATGACATCAAACTTGTGTTTGGTTGTTCAAATGAGTGGATTGATGATTCTAACTCAGGTACATTTACTGTGCTGGAGCAAACCTTTGATATCAACATAATGGATATGGACAACATTCTTGAAAATACCAATCAGACTGGTTTTGGCCTTACGGTTGGAATTGAACCAGAAGATGTAGAAGACCAGGTGATTATCAAATATTTACTTAGTGAAATTGCGAGCTCAGTAATGTTTGATATCGTAGATCTTGATTTCAAGAATGGTAATTCCAGACAACAAGAAGCTGTTTGTATATACGGACTCTTAGGCGCAAGCATGGATACAATCTTACCAACCATTACCTCACTTGATGGAAGTGTTGCTATCAATGGAAATGTAGCGGAAGCAACGACTAACTCGGCAGTTTCAGGTCAAGATGAAAGTATCATGGTTGTCTTTGATGAATGCATAGATCAAATTGTAATCAAATATGGTTCGGGAAGCAATACGCCAACAAACGATCCAGATTTTTCAAAAATTACAATAGGCCTTGATAAAGGGTTTAAGACGACTGTATGTGAAAATGAGTGTGAGCCATGCGCAGATGGAATGTTGCTAAGTGGACTTGCAATGAATAAAGATTATCAAGCAAGATTAAGCATTGAAAGCGAACAAACTGCAGTAGGTTCAGTTACATACGATGCGTCAGAAACAATTGCATTAAAGTCTGGATTTGAAGTGACGAACTCTGCCACATTTGCTGTTAAATTAGAT
>CAYNMW010000153.1:0-9812 GCA_964398295.1 uncultured Saprospiraceae bacterium
AATCCTACAAAATTCAACCCTAAGAATATTTTTGCTTTATCTAATTCCCATGTAAATGGTTCGGGAATCATTGTTCTTCCTTGAAAATTACCATTGATGAAAAAAGATGCTTGCCCTCCATCCGAATTTAATTGACTATAGCTAATGACGACATGTGTCCATCGGTCTCTGCTGAATGGTCTATCTGCTGCAGGTACAAGCCTGTTTTGGAAAGCCGGGTTCTCATCTGGACCGATTTTATCTGGATTCCAAGAATCTACATCTCCATAGATACCCATTCGAAAACTTCGTGGATTTTCTTTTGTAAAATCCACCCAGAATGCTGCATCATCATATCCCGAATCTGTGATCTGAATAGGATCAGTGTATCCAGGAGCAAGATCTTCTTCCGGGTCAAGACTCAGCCAAAGCGAGATGGTTCCTTCCCAATTATCAGAACCGGCGTTTATATTGTTTTGAGCTTTATAGAAGATAGCAGACCGACCTTTTCTTTTGAATTCCAAAGCATGACCAGATAAGCCCTGATCCTTTGCAATTGTGACTTCAGCAGGCAAAAATCCTTTCGATATTAAATCAGGTTTGTCGTAAGCTGGAATGGAATATAAAAATGGATCACCAGTTGCGAAGTCGGCGTGAATACCTTGATCAAAGGTAGTGGCAAATAGTAGTGTTTTGGCAAGAGCTTCATTCGACTTCTTCTTTTGCTGTTTGATGTACGTATTGATTTCTGAAACCGTTCCCAACCAAATATCCTGGCCTTCGGTATCAAGATATGCCATCAATTCTTCAAGCATACTTATGTTGACAGTTTGATGCGCATCTTCTCCAATTTCATGTCCAGCTAGCAGAAGCCATTTTCCCGTTTGTCGAGCTTCTTCTATCATTGGTAAAATGTCCTTTTTAAAATCCTTACCATCCATTTCATTGCCTTGAAGCATTGCATGATCGGCAAACAGAGGATCGTTAAAGGCCTCATTCATCCAACCTCGTCCAGACTCAAATAATTCTGCTACAAGAGGCACATAACTTTGTTGATTGATGCCACGACTGACAAATGTCTGGCCGCAGGTATAGGCGAATGATCTAGGTGTCACACCTAACATTGCACTTATCTGATGATTTGCTTCTAACAACTCTTGTCTCATATCATGTAAAGAATATTGTTCAAGTGCATGATCTTTTGACCAATCAAAATTGCCAGTACAAGGATGGTGCAAAGTATGATTGCCAATCTCGTGACCGTCAGATACAAGATCCTTCCATCCATCGAGTTGGAGTTGCATTGCTGAAGGGACTACATAAAAGCTTGCCTTACCTCCAATTCGCCTAAATAAATCGCGACCTGTTGTAGGGTGAGATTGTCTGGCATCATCAAAGGAAAGACTTAGGGCAATTGATTTGCCGTCTGGCCAATGAAAGTCCTGAGCTTCGACTTCGAATCCGAAGCTTGTAATGAAAAAGATGACAGAGGTGTATAAGACAGTTTTCATTTTTAATCGTGTTAATCTCATTTAAGTTAGTTAATATACTAAGGAGTTCTTATTTTTCGAAGAACACTTCTATATTCAGACCCAACTATGAAAAAGTCTAGCAGAAGAATATTTATACAAGAACTAGCAAGTGTGTTAGGTGTTCCTGTTATGTTCGCCTCATCCATTCCACCTAGTATGCGCCTTTTAATTGAACATTCAATTGTTAACTTTCATGATATAGAAGGCAAACACCCAGAGCTATCCGTATTGAATGATCGCCCATTAAATGCCGAAACTCCTCCACATTTATTGGCACCATCAATAACTCCTCAAGACAGGATGTTTGTACGAAACAATGGATTACCACCTATAGACCCAGATATAAATAATTGGTCATTAAGCATTGAAGGTGAAGCTGTCGAGAAAAAACTACATTTTAGTTTAGCAGAATTGAAGTCTTCGTTCAAGCAATATACATATCAATTAACATTGGAATGTGGCGGAAATGGAAGAAGTGAATTTGACCCTCCTGCCAAAGGCAATCAATGGACAACAGGTGCTGTCGCTTGTCCCAAATGGACTGGAGTTCGTCTGAGAGATGTGCTCGAAGCAGCAAGTTTGAAAAGCAATGCAATTTATGTTGGGTATTATGGAGCAGATACACATCTAAGCGGCGACCCTGATAAAGTAGTTATATCAAGAGGAGTCCCATTATCAAAAGCATTAGAAAATGAATCTTTGATTGCATGGCAAATGAACGGCTCACCATTAACTCTGCTGCATGGTTATCCACTTCGTTTGGTATTTGGTGGCTGGCCAGCAAGTTGCTCTGGCAAATGGTTAACAAAAATTGTTGTACGTGATCAAGTGCATGATGGCCCCAAAATGGGAGGACAATCGTATCGGGTGCCATGTTCACCAGTTGCTCCCGGATCTAAAGTGGAAGATGGAGATATGTGTATTATAGAATCGATGCCTGTAAAGTCCATCATCACCTCTCCCAAAACAGGCGCACTCACTTCGAAAAATAACTTAACGATTTCTGGTCACGCTTGGGCAGGTGATCTCAGTGTGATTAAAATGGAATACTCAATAGACTTTGGTCAAAGCTGGCAAAGCTGTATACTGAATAAACCAATCAATCGCCTTGCCTGGCAGCAATGGTCGGCAGATGTATCATTTCCTGCAAAGGGATACTATGAAATTTGGGCAAGAGCAACAGATGAAAAGGGGAGAGTTCAACCTATGTTGCTTCCAGGTTGGAATCCAAAAGGATACCTAAACAATGCTTGTCATCGAATAGCAATAAAGTACACTGGATGAGAAAATTGACTTACTTTTTTTATTGCTGTTGTCTGTTATTTTTATGGTGTTGCCAAAATGAAGTTCCAGCTGTAGAGGTAGAAGTTGAAACATACGGAATCACAAATCAACAGATTTTATCAAAAATTGAAAATGGGATACATGTACCTTCAGGATTGAAAGCTGGTAAAGGCCTTGAATCCATGCTGGTTTTTTGTATTTCCTGTCATTCTTCAAAATTAATTACGCAAAATAGAGCAAGTAAAGAAGGCTGGCAATCAATGATCCAGTGGATGTATGAGACACAAAATTTACCAAATTTAGGTGACCATGAATCTATCATTATAGATTATCTAGCAGAGCATTACGCTCCTCAAAATGTCGGGAGAAGACAACAACTCGAAATTGAAGAATGGTATGAATTGAATTAGTTCAATAATGTATTGACTAAACATAACATATTGCTATATTCGCGGACTTTTTTATAAACTTCTAACTTCTACAAATGAAAAAACATCTATGCTTACCACTTCTCCTTGTCTTTCTTTTTTCGTGTTCTAAAGACGATTCTTTTCAAGAAACGAATCTCTTCGAATACAAAGAATATACGAATCAGGAAATCAATGACTTTATTGATGCTAAAACCAGTGAAGGGATCATATTTGATTGGTCCTTTGCACCGATTGACATGATCTTGAGTGCCTCTAACGCTAGTGATCAATTAATTGCTGTTGGATATACAGTAAATGGAATTCAAAACCTAGAAAATTTTATAGGTGTTGCTGAAACATTACCGACAGAATATTTACAAGAAAGAGAATCATTGTTGAATTCGATTCTTGAAAGCGAACGAGTAGAAACAGGCAATGCTGCCTTGACTTTAAAGGATATTCTACCATACGAACTAGATGATCAAGTACCTACTTTTGCAGTAAAAATTGCGTCGATTGAAACACTAGCAATGCTTGAATCTGATGTTAATATCAGATATATCGAACCAATGGGTTATGATCCGACGGATATTGATGCCGTTATAAAGAAAAGCTCTTCTGGATGTGATGGCAACCCGTCATCTATTAATAATGGGGATTATACAAATACTCCTTTTTACAATGCAAAGATTCCATGGAACTTCTCTAACCATAATATTCAGAATGCATGGAATTATTCGAATGGTGACAACATTGGTATTTGTATTATTGACACAGGTGCTTCTGAAACACAGAATAATCTTGGGAGTCAATTCGCATCTGGTAATTCTGGAAGTAGATACATTGCCAAGTTCAGTACAAAATACTCAGGATGGTGGTGGAATAAAAAATTGGACAGCCCTCATGACCAATGTGGACATGGCACTTCTATGGCTGGACTTGCAGCAGGACCATGGTCAACAGATGGCAATGCGATGGGAGTAGGGTATAGGTCCAACCTAATAACAATTAGAGCAGTTGAAGATGTCATCATTAGTTCTTCAGATGAAAAGAACGGTGTTAAGAACGCTCTTATTCTAGCCGGCAATCGATCTGATGTCAAAATTATTAGTATGTCAATTGGCAACATCATTTCTTCTGGAACCGTAAGGGATGGGATTTACTATGCATATAATAGAGGAAAATTATTGCTCGCTGCCGCAGGTACATCTACCACTTTCACCAATTGGACTGGTGTTATATTTCCTGCAAATATGTCTCAGACTACAGCTGTTACTGGAGTAAAAGCACAAGGCAGTTATCAGAGGTGCAATACCTGTCACAGCGGAAGAAAAGTAGATTTTACAATTCAAATGCAAAGAAGTTTTGACTCTGATAGAAATTCATTGGCTATAACTAAAAATTCAAACGGAACTTCATATGTCGGAGGTTCTTCTGCAGCTACAGCGACTACAGCCGGTATAGCAGCATTAGTGTGGGCAACAAATCCTTCGATGTCAAGAACTTCAGTGTTGAATCGGCTGAAAGTTGCCTCAGACATTTATCCAAGCCGAAGTAACAGTTATGGTTGGGGCAATATTAACGCACGAGCTGCTGTGTTGAACCAATCTAATTAAACAGACAAACCAAAAGAGAGAAAACAAAACTTGATGCCTGGATTTTATGATCCAGGCATTTTTTATTATCGCAATATGACTATATATCTAACCATTGTAATATATGTGTCTAATTTTAAGTTATTTAAAGAATTATTCAACTTTTACACATGAGATCTTTAGTCGTAATTCTTGTTTTATGTCCACTTATAATATCTGGACAGTCATTAGCATCAGTTATAGAAGATATTGAAATTAAGGAAGATACAGTCCTATCCGTCTACACTTGGGTCATAGAGAACATTGCATATGATGTCAGAGAATTGCGTTCTCTAAAAAGAACAAATAGTAAAAGCAGAACAATTAAAAATATGACACAAGAAGAATATGATGAAGAAATTCTTCAAGATGTCATTCAATCCAAAAAAGGAGTTTGTCAAGGGTATTCCTTGTTATATAGTCGTATACTCAACGAACTAGGTTTTGAAAGTTTTGTCATAAAGGGCTACAGCAAACGAAATAATCAAGTCAATCGGGATCTTGGTCATGCTTGGGTTGCAGTTAACATAAATGGAAATTGGCAATTACATGACCCAACCTGGGGAGCGGGTCAAGTCAAGGATGGCCGTGTATTTATCCATTCTCCTACAATGAAATGGTACGATGTTAATCCGCAAGAAATGATTTTGACACATATGCCTTTTGATCCGATTTGGCAATTGTTGGAAACGCCATTCAGATATACTGATTTTGATAAATCCAATTCTGAGGGTAAGGCAAAATCACTGGATTATGATACAGCAATAGCAAATCATTTGGTTCTTTCTAAAGAGGACAGGAGACAGGCTGAATTTTCACGTTCTAAGTCATTAGGTAGAGCAATATCGCTAGTCGAGGAATGGCAAAAAGGATTGATACTCAATAATAATTTTAGTGATTTGAATTCAATTAGTGCTACCATGGAGGAAGTGGTTGGTACATTTAATGTGTATGTGAAAGAAAAAAATGGTCGCTTCTCAAGCGATCTTTGGACTATGGATTACTCATTGGGTCAATTACAAGAATTAAAGCGTATGAGCAATGCATGTCTGGCTAATCTCAAAAGACTTGATACGACTGACAAGAAAGTCAAAAAAACAGTGAATGATTTCAAGCAAAAAATCGATGAATTAGTTGATAGATTTGACACTGAAATTAAGTTTTTGAAGAACAAGAGATAGCCTAGCAACAAGTTTTACCTAATAAAATTTCACATCACATAAAATAGCCGCTAAATAATTCTGCATATTATGGGAATTCAGAAATAGTTAATTTATCTTAAATGCTACATTTGAAATATATGTCGCATGATGAAACCTACTAATATTGACAATCCCGAATACTTCCACAAAGTAGTAGACTGTCAATATGCTTGCCCAGCTCACACTCCTGTTCCAGAATACATTCGCCTTATAGCTGACCAAAAATATACAGAGGCATACATGGTCAATTGGGAATCAAATGTATTTCCAGGTATACTGGGAAGAACCTGTGATCGGCCTTGTGAACCTGCTTGCAGAAGAGGAAGAGTGGAGGAAGAACCAGTGGCGATTTGCAGATTGAAACGAGTTGCAGCTGACAATAAAGGAGAAGTTAAACATTTGATGCCTCAAGGACCATTTCCCCAAAATGGAAAAAAGATCGCCTTAATCGGAGGAGGACCAGCTTCATTGACTGTTGCCAGGGATTTGGCACCACTTGGGTATGAGCTCCATTTATATGATGAATGGCATAAAGGAGGTGGCATGATGCGGACACAAATTCCTGCATTTCGTTTGCCTGAAGAGGTCCTTGATGAAGAGGTGAATTATGTCATTGACATGGGTATCCATACACACTTCAACACTTTTGTTGATTCTATGAAAGAAATTCTGGATAAAGACTATGACGTCGTGTTTGTCGGAACCGGAGCTCCTAGAGGTAGAAATCTAAATATTCCTGGCAGAGAAGAAGCGGATGCCAATGTCCATATTGGGATTGAATTTCTTGCCGACATAGCATTTGAACACAAAACTTCAATTGGTAAAAAAGTCATCATCCTTGGTGGAGGAAACACAGCAATGGATTGTTGTCGAACATCCAGACGGATAGGAGGGGATGATGTCAAAGTTCTTGTACGAAGTCCATTCAAAGATATGAAAGCCTCACCATGGGAAATAAAGGATGCACAACTGGAAGACATTCCAATCATGAATAATATGCCTCCAAAGGAGTTTGTGGTTAAGGATGGAAAATTAGCCGGTGTCATCTTTGGAAAGGTGAGAGCAGAATATGATGAGAATGGCAAACGTACATTAATCCCAACAGGTGAGCCCGATGAATTCATTGAAGCTGATGATGTCATCATAGCGATAGGACAAGACAATGCGTTTCCATGGATAGAAAGAGATTTGGGAATCGAATTTGGTAAATGGGATGTGCCTGTGCTAGATAAAACTACATTCCAATCCACCAATCCAAAAGTATTCTTTGGTGGAGATGCAGCATTTGGCCCAGAGAACA
Source organism: uncultured Saprospiraceae bacterium (assembly GCA_964398295.1). Classification (GTDB taxonomy): domain Bacteria; phylum Bacteroidota; class Bacteroidia; order Chitinophagales; family Saprospiraceae; genus CALFUK01. The sequence continues at coordinate 7,342 of CAYNMW010000153.1, forward strand.
TTATCACAGCCGCGGCACATGGTCATCAAGCTGCGATTTCTATTCACCTGTATCTTGAAGGAAAAGACTTGGTCGCCGATCGACCTGCTCCAACCACAAATCTGTTAAGACAGAAAATGGGTATTCACGAATGGATGTATGACAGTCCTGTTGTTGATGATTTGCGCTATGCAGTACCTCATGAAGATAAACGCAAGACACTCACGAATCGTAAGATTGAAGTAGAACTAGGCTTTAATCCATTAGCAGGGTTCAAAGAAGCACAGCGCTGTCTGAATTGTGATGTGCAAACCGTATTTACAGAAGATAAATGCATCGAGTGTGATGCGTGTATGGATGTCTGTCCGACTTCTTGTATCACCTTTGCTCCAAATGGTGAAGAGGACGAATTGCGTACAAGGCTATCTGCTCCTGCGGTAAACAAAGAACAAGATCTGTATGTCTCAGATAAGTTGGCAACAGGTAGGATTATGATCAAAGATGAAGATGTTTGTTTGCACTGCGGATTGTGTGCTGAACGATGTCCTACGGCAGCTTGGGATATGAAAAAATATTTGTACGAAGTGACGAAAACTTACAGCATGCCTGATTTAGTAGAGGCAGTTTAAAGCGTAGCTTATGGCAGTTAAAGTTAATGATTTAGTTATCCGCTTTGCCAATGTCAATGGGACAGGTTCTGCGAGCGCAAACAACATGTTTTCCAAGGCGATTTTCAGAATGGGAATCCCTGTATCTCCTAAAAATATATTCCCTTCCAATATCCAAGGCTTACCAACTTGGTACGAGGTGCGTATAAGCGAAAAAGGATATCTCGGTCGACGTGCAGGCATTGATATTTTGGTCGGTGTCAATCCCCAAAGTTTTACCAAAGATATAGCAAGTGTCAAGCCAGGTGGCTATTTTGTTTACGATAGTTCGAGACCATTATATGATGACCATATAAGAGAGGACATTCATTTCATTGGCATTCCAATGATGAATATCAGTATGGAATATTTTGAGATTCCTCGACATCAACAATTGTTTAAAAACATCATTTATGTCGGTGCGATAGCGGCTTTGATTGAAATTGAAATGGACGTCATTAAGCAAATTATTGAAGAGCAATTTGCAAAAAAACCAAAACTTGTCCCGCCTAACTTCAAGGCATTGCAAGCAGGATATGATTATGCCAATTCAAATTTCGATTGCCCATTAGATGTGAAAGTACAGCGGAGTGACAGTGTCGGAGAACATATATTATTAGAAGGTAATGAAGCAACCGCATTAGGTGCTATATATGGGGGAGCTACAGTAGCAGGGTGGTATCCGATCACACCTTCTACATCTGTTGTCAAAGCATTTGAAACACATTGTAAGAAGATGCGGGTTGATCCAAAGACAGGCAAAAATAACTACGCTATTGTGCAAGCTGAAGATGAACTTGCCGCAATGGGAATGGTTATTGGCGCCACATGGAATGGAGCACGTGCCTTTACTGCTACTGCAGGTCCTGGAGTCTCCCTGATGAGTGAATTTATTGGACTTGCGTACTTTGCCGAAATTCCGGTAACTCTGGTGAATGTACAACGTGGAGGTCCATCTACTGGAATGCCAACGCGGACGCAACAACCAGATTTGATTTCTACTGTATATGCATCGCATGGTGACACTAAACATATTTGTTTATTTCCAAGTACGCCAACAGAGTGTTTTGAGATGATGGCAGATTGCCTTGATTTGGCAGATCGATTTCAGACGCCGGTGATCATGATTTCTGATCTTGATTTGGGTATGAATATTCATATGACTAAACCATTGACATGGGACGATAATCGAACATATGATCTAGGGAAAGTCTATGATGCGGAAGATTTGGAGCGGATAGAAGAATTCGGTAGATATCTTGATGTTGATGATGACGGTATTTGTTACAGAACTGTACCAGGTACACATCCGACAAAAGGTTCTTTCTTTACCAGAGGGACCTCCAGAGACGAGTATGCAAGATATACGGAGAGTGGGGAGGTGTATGTAAGAGTTGTGAATCGTATTTTGAAAAAATGGGAAACTGCAAAACAATTTGTTCCCACTCCGGAATTGTATCAAGAAAATTATTCATCTAAAAGAGGCATTCTATTTTTTGGTACAACTACGTACGCAGCGTTAGAAGCAATGGATTTATTACAGCAGGATGGAGTAGAGTTTGATGCCATCCGTATAAAGGCAATTCCATTTAATCAGACAGTAGAAGATTTTATAGAGCAGCATGATGAAATATTTATCATCGAACAAAATAGAGATGCGCAGTTCAGATCAATATTGATGAATGAACTAGATACAAATCCTGAGAAGTTGATTAAAGTATTAAACTTTGATGGTATGCCAATTACTGCTCAAAAAATCATGGATGAAATTTTAGCAAGAATTGGTGTTGCTGTAAATAATTAGGAAACTGCTAAGAGGTCAAAGACCTTTGCCTCAGAAATTAC
>CAYNMW010000154.1:0-9722 GCA_964398295.1 uncultured Saprospiraceae bacterium
CGCATTCATCCATTGATGACTTCAAATAGTCATATTCGGATTGTAAATGCTCAATCAGTATGTCCAAATCAGTTTTCATTCATTTCTTACAGATAACGGGGTGCTACTGCTATAACAATGGTTTCACCCATTGCATATTGAAACATTAAGCGTTTATGTTTACTGTTAGCCCCGTTTTCACTGACTCATCCGCCGCCAACACAACACGCAAACTATTAATGGCATCATCAATGTGCTGAGTCAGATCTAAATCTTCTTGTATGGCTTTCAGGAAATAGGCTTGCTCTAAAAAACACAAGCCATCATGATCAGGCTCATCTGTCGTGTCGACACGTTTATCCTTTTCTACAAAATTTCCTTGGTCATCTGTTTTACTGTGGTGTATGACTAATGTGTTTGTTCCGGTATGACTATCAACATTGTCCGTCGAGACACCATCTTTATCTGGATTCTTATCGACAATACTGACACATCCTTTAGGTCCAATAACATCTTTAACAAAATAGGCAGTCTCACTCATCATTGGGCCCCAGCCAGCCTCGTACCAACCAACAGAGCCATCGTCAAATCTGACTTGGAGCTGACCATAATTATACATGGCATCATCAATCTCATCAGATAGTTTTGCACCAATAGCACTCACACTTATGGGCTTTGCCTTGGTCATCAAACACATTACATCTACATAATGCACCCCGCAATCAACAATTGGTGACATAGAGTTCATTAGGTTTTTATGGACACCCCAGGTGTCGCCATGACTTTGCTGATTCAAGTTCATTCGCATGACCAAAGGCTTTCCTAATCCTTGAGCCAATCCGATAAACTGTGTCCACGTAGGATGTACCCGTAGGATGTATCCGATTACAATCTTTTTATTTTTTTCCTGTGCCTTACGCTTTATCTCCTCGCATTGCTCAACCGTATTGGCTAGTGGCTTTTCTACAAAGACGTGGCAATTGGCATCAAGCGCTTGTATCACATAGTCGTAATGGGTGTCAGGATACGTGTTGATGGAAACAGCATCAGGTGTTGTTTCACCAAGCGCTGTAGCATAATCACTGAAAGTAGGGTAACCACCTAATTCTTCTGACAATGCATTTCTCGATTCCGGGCCACGACTGACCAAACCGACTATCTCAAATTCACTTAATTGATGATAGGCTCTTGCATGGGATTTACCCATATTGCCACAACCTACAACAAGAACTTTAATTTTATTTTCCATATTCTTTACATGCTGTAAAGCCTGTCCATCCGTTGCGAAATATCCTCAAGTCGCTCTCTATCTCCACCACCCACCTCGGCTGACCCCCAACCAGAATAGCCAATATCTTTGAGAGCTTTATTTACATTCACCCAGTCGCTATCACCATCTCCAAGCTTTACTTTAAAGCCTTCCCAAATACCTTCTTCGACTTGCTTTGTTCTACTATAATCTTTAATATCAACCTTGAGTATGCGATCACCCAAAATCCGTATCCATTGTTCTGGCCAACCATATCTCACAATATTGCCAATGTCCATGTACCAACCAATATAATCGCTATCAAATTGATCGATATATGTCCTTGCTTCTACTGGACTAATGAGGAAATTGTTCCACACATTTTCAATCGCTATTTTAACGCCTGTTCTTTCAGCGACAGGAAGAATCTTTTTGATTTCTTCGGTGGATCTATCCCAAGCTTCATCGTAACGAATATCCTTATTGACTACACCAGGAACCAGCAAAACAGTTGTACCTCCATAGAGTTTCGTTTTGTGCAGTGCTTCAATTGTAGCGTCTACGCATTCTTGTCTGATTGCTGGATCTGGATTGGATAATTGTTTTTTCCAATGTACAGAATTAACCGTACCAGGAATATGTATGCCTGTTGCATCCCTTGCTTTCAGAATTTCTTTTTCATCTAATTGGTTAGGCCAATCGAGTTCTACGCCATGAAACCCCAGTTCTTTAATCAACTCGAATTTCTCCAGTATGGATATATCCTCCTTGATCATCCCATATTTGAGACTCTTGTATTTGAGTGGTGTCTCTAGCGTAGATTCCAACATTTTCACAGAACGACAGCTGCTTAAAGCTAAGCCACCTATTGCCAATGTTGATTTTTCTAAGAATTCTCGTCTCTCCATTTATACAAAAGGAGTCTTTCCTGGCTGAGCGACATCCTTCAATGGCCAGTCCAAATCCCAGTTATATTCACTCAACTTCGGACCTAATACTTCTTCAGAATTTAAGGCTTCTTCCCACGTTAATGATTTTCCGGTGTAGGCTACCATCCTTCCCCAAATGGCAAGCATCGTACTATTCGTCATTCGGACACCATCAAAATATGGATCATTGTTTCTTATCGAAGCAAAAAGAGTATTGTGCTCATTTTGATACATGTTTGATTTATCGCCTTCCCATTTCCACTCACCTGATTTACCATTCACCTTGTGATTTCTAAATACATCTATGGCAGCACGACCATTACTCCCCATCACGTCAATACCGTATGCTCTACTGCAATCTTCCTGCTGTCTGCAGATATGAAATCCTCTTTTACCATCACCATAATCATAGATGATCGAGAAGTGGTCAAAGACATTACCATACTTTTGCTCTGTCCGACTTTGACGACCACCTGTACCTACTGCACTTATTGGCATGACATCTCCCATTGCCCATGACATCAAATCAAGACTATGGATTGCCTGCTCTGCTATATGATCTCCAGACAACCAATTGTAGTACAACCAATTTCTCATCGTCGTTTCAAAATCTGTCCAATCAGGTTGTCTTTCTTTATACCAAAGAGCGCCTGTATTATATGTATTGTATATTGTATGAATATCGCCAATTTCTCCACCCATGAAATGATCGTAGGTTTCTATTTTGGGAATATCATGTCTCCAGCAAAAACCTGACATCAATGCCAATCCTTTATCCTTTGCTTTTTTCGCAGTAGCCAACACACTTCTTATCCCAGGTGCATCAACTGCCACTGGCTTTTCGCAAAAAACATGTTTGCCAGCTTCAATAGCTGCAGCTAAATGCCCAGGTCTAAAACTTGGTGGAGTAGCCAATAGCACAACATCTACATCACTTGCCATGACTTTTTTATACGCGTCAAATCCAACGAATTTATGATCCTCATCAACAAGGATTTTAGTTGGATTCTTGTCGATTAGATTTTTCAGTGAAGTTTCTAAAGTGTCTGGAAAAATATCTGCCATAGCAGTAAGCACCACATTGTCTTCTGCCATAGTCGCTTGAAATGCAGCTCCTGTTCCTCTACCTCCACAGCCGATAAGACCGACTTTTAAGGTGTCTGCATTTATGACGTGTTTATAGGGATTAGCTTTTACAATATTAAAGCCAAGCGTTCCTGCCAATAAAGTTGTGCCTGATTTTTTTACAAAATCTCTACGTGTATTTTTTTTCATGTGTTGTGGATTTGAACTGATCTAATTTAAGGAATATTAATAGTATTGATCTAAGCGCAAGGCTATTTTTGAATAATTTGACACTATTTTAACTGCATTAGCTCATTATTCCATTTATATTACATTTCGAATTCAATCAAAATGAAGTTTGTCTACTTATTATTTAATCTATTTTTCATAACAGGACTTGTAGCTCAGACTTATAGTCTTGATTCTGAACCAGCAGAAATACTCTCGATTTCAGGGAGTTCTTCACTCCATGATTGGACAGTAATTGCTGGTGAAATGAATAATGTACTTCAGGAGTTGCAATTAAAAGAAGGTAAATTATTTGTCGACACTTTTCAATTAAGTATTCCTGTACATTCACTCAATAGTGGTAAGCCAGCAATGGAGACAAAAATGCATAAAGCGCTAAAAGGATCTGATTATCCGGAAGTACAGTTTCAACTTAAAGAGGAGCTTATGATTGATGTGATGGATGAAGAGGCAGATTCTATTTCGGGTATATTGACGGTTGCAGGAAAATCTGTACCCATTGATCTTGACTTGAGTGTTTCTATGGAAAATAATGTGATTATCCTTACGGGAAATGAAGACATGAAAATGACAGACTTTGACATTAATCCACCAACAGCATTATTTGGTCAAATTAAAACCCATGATGAGATTGTTGTGAATTTTGAATTGAAGTATAAGCAAACTATACAGTAATGTACCGTCCATTTTACCATCTTTTATGCCTAACCATTCTACTGACTGCTTGTAAGACACAATCAGATTTGCTTAATGCACCTATTGAGAAGGAGTTTGTGCCGGAACATAAACTCCATTCCATTCCAGGAACAACAGTTGAATACTCCATGACATTGGTACCAGCTGGTAAAGTGACAATTGGGAATGACATTCACAGCAACGAAGGTCCAAGCTTCAATGCCACCTTAGAGTCGTTTTGGATTGGAACACATGAGCTTACGTTTGATGAGTATAAAGTGTTTAGAAAAAAGAATCTCGATGTTGCGCCAGAAGAAATGCCGGAATGGGATGCTGACGCCATTTCAAGACCTAGTCCACCTTACGAAGATCCAACATTTGGAATGGGTGAAGATGGATATCCAGCAGTAAGCATGACCCAATTAGCAGCACTACAATATTGCAAATGGTTAAGTGATAAAACCGGGGAATTTTATCGATTGCCTTCAGAAATAGAGTGGGAATATGCTTGTCGGGCAAACAGTAAGGTCGATTATCAAACTGCTCTTGATACCTTTGCCTGGCACTATGACAACAGCATGGAGAAGTATCAAAAAGTAGGATTGAAAACTGCAAATTCCTGGGGGATTCATGATATGCTCGGTAACGTATCTGAATGGACTCTTGACCAATATGAAGAAAATGCCTACCAAACACTCTCTACATCTACAGAAGTGAATCCATGGATTAAACCAACAAGTTTATATCCGCGTACTGTAAGAGGAGGGTCTTGGGATGATGACAAATCAAAATCTCGCTGTGATTGTCGCATATCATCCAGCGATGAATGGAAAGAAAGAGACCCTCAAATACCGAAAAGTTTCTGGTGGAATACAGATTCTCCCTTTGTGGGTTTCCGAATGGTAAAACCTGTAAATCCTCCAAGCGCAGAAGATCAAGCAGCATTTTGGGAAATGGTCTTAGGTGGATGAAGACGATTTGTTACGTGCTATTCCTGTTCCTAGTCGTTCCATACGCAACTGGTCAACAACTTCAACGGTTTCATAAAGAACAAGTCCATATGGGCACACTTTTCAGAATAACGATTTACCATGATAGCAAAGAAATAGTAAACAAAGCTTTTGCAAATGCCTTTACAAGGATTGGAGAGTTAGATGCGATACTTAGCGATTACAAACAGGACAGTGAATTGTCTTTACTAAGCAATACAGCATACCATAAGCCTGTATCTATTGGCAATGATTTGAAATTTTTAATTGGCGAATCAAAAAAGCTCTTTGATTTGTCTAATGGTATATTTTCAATAGCCTGTGGACCTCTCTCCAAATATTGGCGTCGCGCTATTCGAAGACAAGAATTACCAAAGCAAAAAAAAATATCCGATCTCCTAATTACTAGTAACGCAAATGATATAATATTCTCATCCAAGGAATCTACAGTAAGCTTGATGAGCGATAACATGAGACTTGATCTAGGCGGAATTGCTAAAGGTTATGCTGTCGATGAAGCATTCAAAGAGATTCAAAAGCTAGGGATAGAAACTGCAATTATTGATGGAGGTGGAGATGTCTATGCCGGTAAGTCACCAAATAATGTTGGCTGGTCTATCAGTGTAATGAATGGAGTGGTACAACTGAAAGACTATCAGGCTATTGCTACTTCAGGCTCTACATTTAAATATCTACAAGTGGGAGATAAAAAATATTCTCATATCGTTGATCCCAGAACAGGCTGGGGCATCATAAACCCTAATGAAGTATCTGTCATTGCCAACAAGTGTTACCTAGCCGATGCACTAGCGACTATTTTTTCTATTGATAATCAATTGAACATGGATACCGTTTATTCGTACAAAATAGTCGATCTTTAACCTACAAATCATGTTATGAAAGTATTCTCTTCCTTTATTTTGTCAGCAGTAATATTCTGTTCTTGCCTTAATTACAACCCTCCAAAGAAACTGGATTTGGGTGGTGATCTTCCATTAGATAGTTTGATTATGCCTGATGGATTTCACATTGAAGTGTATGCTGAAAATGTGGTGAATGCCAGGTCAATGGATTTGAGTCCTTCAGGGACATTGTTTGTAGGCACACGAGATGAAGGAAGTGTTTATGCATTACAGGATTTGGATGGAAATATGCAAGCGGACACCATGTTTACCTTGATGTCAGGAAGTAAAAATATGCCTAATGGAGTCGCTTTTCGAGATGGTGACTTATATGTTGCCGAGGTAAATAGAATTTTAAAATTTAGTGATATAGAGTCAAAGCTTGGTCAACCTTTGGAACCAGAAGTTATTTATGATGAGTATCCTACTGAAAAACATCATGGTTGGAAATACATCGCGTTTGGTCCTGATGGAAAGTTATATGTCCCTGTCGGTGCTCCGTGTAATATTTGTGAATCTGAGGATAGAATATTTAATACCATCACAAGAATAAATACTGATGGAACCGGACTTGAAATTGTCCAGGAAGGAGTTCGTAATACAGTAGGATTTACCTGGCATCCAACGACAAAAGAATTGTGGTTTACAGACAACGGTCGAGATCTATTGGGCAATGATACACCTTCTTGTGAATTAAATCGTGCGACAGCTGACTTCCAACATTTCGGTTATCCTTATTGCCATCAAGGTGATTTAGCAGATCCAAAATTTGGGGACAAAAGGGCATGTGAGGAATTTGTAGCTCCAGCTCAAAACTTAGGTCCGCACGTTGCACCTCTTGGATGCGAATTTGTGGACAAACAAATGTTTCCTACTCCTTTTGGTAATAAACTATTGATCGCAGAACACGGTAGTTGGAATCGAGATAAAAAAATTGGCTATCGATTGACCATGGTAGATCTTGAAGGAGACGGTGGCGCATCTAATTACGAGAATTTTATTTCTGGTTGGTTGAATGATGAAAACGATGATGTATGGGGTAGGCCTGTAGATATGGAATGGTTGCCAGATGGTTCTCTACTTGTCTCTGATGATTTTGCAGATGTGATTTATCGGGTGACTTACGGCGGATAATTCTTCAAGTCATACCTTTTTAAAATTCTATACCGATAACAGTGAATTGAGGTATAATATTAAATCTACTTTTTCTATTAGCAGTAGGTATTGTAGTTGGGGCAGCATTAAAAATGGACTCTACAGTTGTATTCATTATTGTGTAAGCACCAAGGTCAAAATAAAATCTGACATGTCTTCTGTTAGGAATGTGTATACCAATAGCTAATCCCCCATAAGGTTTTGCATTGTTTGTTGTATTCCTATCATCACCAATGGCTACGCCTGCAAATCCTTCAACAAATACTTTTGCTCTATAGTCATTTGGGGAAATGAAATATTTTGAATAAGCTGCAATTCCAATTAATTTCCCAAGGCCAGTGCTTGTAGTTCTTTCCCCTACTAAAGGATCAGAACGTCTAATCCTATTTGCAGGTAAAGAAAGCTGTCCTCCGACATAAAAGTAAGGTGTGACTCGTTTGCCAACTTCCAATGTAGTCGGGTTTCCATATTGGGCTTGTGCAAAGATTCCTGTAGTTTTGAAATATCTCGGGTTCACTAAGTATGCGGCTTTTTTGGAGGCAAAATCTTGATTGTAATACACTTTTTTTATGTTTCGATAGCCTAAGGTCAGTGTATCCATTTGGTATGTAATTACTGTTAATTCCTGCTCCGTGTCCTTAATGATTTTACCTTTAATGATGGATTTGTCATGTAACAAAATAGTAGATATATCATTTTGCTCTTGAGCTAATAACAAGCAATTACTCACAAATAAAATTATACAGATAAAGTAAAGTCTAGTCATGTAATAATGAAGTATAAAATTCTTTAGTACAAAAGAATAAATGTAAAGATTTAATTTAAAGTAACAATATATTTATTCTTCTTACCATTCTCAATCATAACATATTGCTCTTTCAATAAGTGATCGTTATTCACAAGATAATCATGTGTTTGTATTTTGATCTTATTGATAGAAATGGCATTGTTTTTAACTGCTCTTCTCACATCACCTTTGGATTGGAGAATGTTTGTTTCAGTAAGCAGATCATCAAGTGGAATACCAGCACTGATTTTGTCTTTAGAAATGGTCATCATTGGAAGTTCGTCAGCAATTAAAGACAACTCTTCTTTGGACATGCTAGATAAGCTTTCTGGACTTGCTTTGTGATTGAATACAATCTCAGAAACCTTCTTTGCTGATTCATAATCGGATGCAGAATGTATGCGCGTTGTTAGTTCCTCCGCAAGAATTTTCTTTAGTGCATTCGGATTGGTAGCATGCTCAGTTTCTAAAGCTTCTATCTCCTCCTTTGGTTTAAAGGAGAAATACCTGTAGTATTTTCCTAAGTCATCATCTGCTGCATTAATCCAAAACTGATAAAATTTATAAGGACTGGTCATTTTTGGATCGAGCCAAATGTTGCCACCTTCAGATTTACCAAATTTACTACCATCTGCTTTTGTTAAAAGTGGGGTAGTTAATGCATACGCTTTTCCTTGCTCTACGTTTCGACGAATAAATTCTGTGCCAGAAGTAATATTCCCCCATTGATCAGATCCACCCATTTGTATGATACAATCGTGCGTTCGATACAGTTCAAGAAAATCATTTGCTTGTAAAAGCTGATAACTGAATTCTGTAAAAGATAAACCGCTATCCAATCTCTTTTTGACTGACTCTTTTCCTAGCATGTAGTTAACAGTTAGATTTTTACCTACGTCTCTTAGGAAATCAAGGACATTCAATGATTTGTAAAAATCATAATTGTTAATAAATAAGGCTGAATTTTGTCCGCAGTCAAAGTCCAAGAATTTAGCCGCTTGCTCTTGTTGAAATTTTAGATTGCGATCTAACTCATCGTAGTCCTTCAATTCTCTCTCTTTATCCTTGCCAGAAGGATCTCCAATTCTTCCTGTCGCACCTCCTAGTAAAAAGATAGGCTTATGTCCATGACGTTGAAATTGACTCAATAACATCAATTGCACATAGTTGCCTATTGTCAACGATGGGGCTGTAGGATCAAAGCCAATATATGCAGTACACATACCCTGTGCTAACCTTTCCTCAAGACCAGGAGTTACATCATGCAACATTCCCCTCCATTTCAATTCTGCTAAAAAGCTCATATGATGAAAATTTAGATGCAAATGTACATAGAATGTATGGATTCGAACAGTGCTGGCACAGTAGGATCATAAACAAATACGTATCTTGCAGTAGTGAATGTCGAACGGTTTATTGCGAACAAAATCGCCTTCTCTCAAAACAATTCTTTTACGCGTACAATCATGCGAATTGCTATTGCCAGCGTGGCTCTATGCATCATTGTTGTGATATTGACAACTGCCGTTATTACTGGATTTAAGAATGAAATTACCCAGAAAATATTTGGATTTTGGGGACATATCGACATTACTAACCAAGCGGTAAGACGAAATTATGAGGCGATACCAATTGACAAACAGGCTGTCTATATAGACTCTATCAGAAATATCAAGCAAGTTTCACTACAGAAGTATGTAGATGATTCTGATCGCACCGAACGAACAACAATTACCTCAAATG
>CAYNMW010000155.1:0-4504 GCA_964398295.1 uncultured Saprospiraceae bacterium
ACGCACCTAACGGCGCTTTGAAATTCTCTTAACTAAATGGCATTGGGTCTCTGACTCTTACCATTTACACTCTTTATTCCTTCAATCCTGGATCTCGATTTAAAAATTCCTCATAGAGTAAGGTATGTCTACTTTCCAATGGAATTTTATATCCTCCTATGAATAAATGGTTGATGTCAGTTTTCGTTTCGAACGGATCGCCATCTGAAACAAAGACATTTGCTTGTTTGCCTACATCCAAACTTCCCAACTGATCTGCAAGACCAAAAATTTCTGCAGGGCTTAGGGTTATCGAACGCAATGCAGCTTCAGTCCCCATGCCATATGTAGCTGCAAATCCAGCATTGTATGGTAAGTTTCTGACGTTCTCATATGTATTAGTACGCAGGGCTACCTTGACGCCTGCCTTATGAAGTATACCAGCATTGGCATAGGCAACATCGTATTTATCTGATTGTCTGGATGGAATTGACAATACGGGACCAACGATCACCGGAATGCCAGCTTCTGCAATTTCCTCTGCTACTCTAAACCCTTCTTTGACGCCAGTCAAGACTGCATTCAAGTTATTTTCCTTGACCCATTTGATTGCAGCTTGGATGTCCGTCTTTTTATTTACTTCGATCATGATTTGTCGATCCCCGTTAACAACATCTACCATTGCATCCATTGATGGATTGTATCCGGACTTGGTTTGGTTTCCAGACTTAGATGCTTCGTCTATTTTTGCGTACAGCTTTACTTTTTTCCAAGTTTCATTAAGTGCTTTGTTCGCCTTGTCAGCATCCTTTTTAATGTCTTCTTCAGAACGTCTGTCTCTTCTCCCCCTTTTACCTGAACTTGGATAATTCATTATCGTGCCTTTGTATCCGGCAAACATTTGCTGCGGCGTATACCCATGCAAATTGATCAAGGCTGCAGTACCTGGAAATCGACCTCCTGTTGGTTTGACAATCGCACTGGTAATGCCATTCACTCTTGTCACTGGTATTGCTACTCCATTCGGGTTGACAGCTGTGAGTGCTTCCATATGTGGGATAAAATTCCCGATTTCATTGTGATCGGATGTCAAACTTACAGCTCCAATTTCCTGTAAGCCAAGCTGTGTCCCGCTGTCAATGAAACCAGGATACACAAATTTATCAGTACAATCCACAACCGTCACGTCATCACCTCCACTCAAGCTTTCTCCTATCTCTGCAATTCGACCATCCTTGAGTAAAATATCTGATCTGAAGGTTCCATTCGATACAGTAACCAATGTACCATTTTGTAGGAGGAAGGTTCCACTTTCGGCCTTTGAGACTTGTTGACTGCTCACTAAGGATGCACCAAACAAGAAAAGTAGACTAAATACTATTGATTGAATTCTCATTGTAATTTATCTTTTAATGTTGGTGAAATAAATATTCATACACGCCTTCCATACATCGGTGCTCGTCATGTTCATCGAGCTCATGAAATGCTGGAAAAGATTCATCAGGATTTACATCCAATCGCATATCAGCAGGATCATTGTTGATGTCAAATCGTACAATGCCATCAACTACTGTGTATTGTGGTACAGCATATATAGACAATGGATGTCTATTGAAAACAGCAACATCTCCATCCTTACCTACCTCAAGCGAACCAACACGTTCATCAATTCCAAGTTGAATCGCAGGATTCAAAGTGATGAGTCTCAACGCTTCATTATCAGTAAGATCTCCATATTTCTGTGACTTGCCAGCTTCGTGGAATAGATGCCTGATCAACTCACCAGAATCAGAATTTATAGATGTCACCACTCCGTTCTTTGTTAGAATGGCAGCATTATATGCAGTAGAATAATAGACCTCAAATTTGTATGCCCACCAATCAGCAAAAACGGAAGCCGAAGCACCAAACGCTGCCAATTCCGGAGCAACTTTAAATCCTTCGTTGACGTGTTGAAAACAAATGTTATTCACTCCATAATCACCAAGTACTTCCATCAGCATTAAAATTTCATCTGCTCGATAAGAATGACAGTGTATAATGATGTCTCCATTAATAATATCAGCCAGGGTTTGTTTTCGCAAGTTGTATTCTGGCGCAACTTGCTCACTTCCAGCATTAAACTTTTTCCATTGTTGCTGATATTCCAGCCCTTCTGCAAAGGCCTTTCTGAAGACCTGCTCAATTCCCATTCTGGACTTTGGCTGAATGCCATTGCGTTCTCCGTGGACACGCATTGGATTTTCGCCAAGAGCAAATTTGATGGTACGTGGTGCCCCTTTCATTTGATAGGTCTCTGGATCTTCCTCTCCATAGTGGTGTTTCATTGTTTCGCATTGTCCACCAATGGCATTAGCTGATCCATGCATGGCATGTGAGACAGTGACGCCTCCCGCTAATGCACGGTAAATAGAAACCGAATATGGATTAATGGCATCTCCAACAAACACTTCTGCTGTTACAGGTGCAGTTGCTTCATTGACAACATCGATACCAGCATGAGAGTGTGCATCGATAATACCGGGCATTACATACATGCCATCAGCATCAATGACCTTCACCTGATCTCCTGCACTTAAGCCTTCCCCAATTTGTTTGATCTTACCATTTTGAATGAGGACGTCTGTATTTTCCTTGACGCCATTTGTTATGGTGATGACTGTTCCATTCTTAATCAATACATCACCTTGTTGTGCCGAGGTGTAAGAGCCCACCAATACAAGACACAGTATTACAATATAATTTTTCATGATTTTCAAGTTTTAGTTAGGTTCTTTTGATCCAGTAACATCTGCAGTCATCATTCCATTTGCAATATTTACAGAGCCTTCAAATTCATCATCTTCTACTACTATATCCACCACGACAGGAGCGGAGCCACCACCTACATTTGCAGACAACTTAATGGTAACATTGCTTCCATCTACTTCAACAGAATCAAAATCCGTTTTCTCACTCATATCTGTTATCATCGATCCTGTATAGGTATCGCCAGATTTTTCTATTTCTATAGTACCGTCGATATCTGTACCATCAGCGCTGAGGACAAGACTCCACGTTCCTGCGAGGTCTATCACAGCATCAGCATCGCCTTCCTTTTTCTCCTTCTTTTCCTTGACTTCCATTTCGTATTTTTTCCCTTCTACAAACACAAAACGGATGTTTGCTTTTTCTTTGAAATATGACGTGTCTGTCACAATCAAGTTAGCGAATCTGCCTCTTTCGACAGTGCCTGCCAATTGTTGAATACCTAAGACTTTAGCTGGATTCGTTGTCAATGCTGCTAAGGCTGCCTCTTCAGACAATCCTGCTTCTATCATTCTCAAAATATTTTTCTTGACGTCTCCGGCTTTGGTCTCCGTTACAGAAAATGAAAAAGGAATCCCACTTTCTTCCAGAACAGCAGCTTGACTTTCATATTCCTTTTTGGATTGTTTTGCTCTCTCCTTCAGTGCCATCATTTCATCTGATTCATCTGCTTCTTTATCGTCTTTTTTCTTTTTACTTTCTTTTGCCTTTTTAGGCAAATCAAGAGAAATGACAAGAGGTAAATTATTCCTCTTTATTTTATCCTTCAATTTAAATGCTTGCTTAGAGTTTGCAGCTACCATTTTAAAGCCCAACTCCTTTTGTAATGCCATGGCTCTACTTAAGTCAAGTGTTTTTGGCGCATGGAAAAAGACTGGAATAGACTTTGAGGTAACATCATACATTGACTTAATCGATGAATCAAAAGTTGGTCTCTTTATTCCAGCAGAACCAGATTTAAATTTTGTTTCATGCTGTGATGCCAATTCTGCCTGACGGTACATTTCTCTCCACTTGCTCATCACGCCTATTGTGGTAGAAGGATACACTCTCGTTTTTGATGCCAGCAATGATCCATATAAAGACATGTCTTCTTGCAAAACCATTTCTTGTGGTGAGGATCCCTTCAATAATATCAGAGCTCCCTTTCCTGCCATCATTCTACCTTTTGGTACAACATGTGCTAATGCAAAACCTTCTTTTCGAAAACCTGCTACTGTTGCGTTTGAAGGGTCTAAGAGTTTGGAGGATGAAACATCTGGTGTAATTCCTGCTGCTGCAGGTGGAGGATTGTGAGCCTTTACTGACTCATCGTTGTCTTTATTATCCTCTTGCTTTTTGAGTCCAATATGAGAAAGACCTGCAATGAAGCCCGCATAGATAAACATGCTGTCTGCTTCAATTATTTCAGCGTCAAAAGGAATGGATAAATTTGATCCTACTTGTTGGATATAACCATCTTTAATAATGACGGTTGTATTTTCTAAGGTTGTGCCTGGTTTGACAACAACATTAGCGTTGGTCAGTGCAAAAGTGGATGTTACATCAGGAACATCATTTTGTCCATAGACACAAAAGCTGATTCCAACAAGAAGGCAATAAATAAGATATATGCGCTTCATAGTTAGCTTTTTATGAAAGGTATGAAAAAAAGGAACATTGGCTTCATTTGGTCATTGATTAACAATTCCTTATTGCTTATTTGACAACTGAATAA
>CAYNMW010000155.1:4604-9711 GCA_964398295.1 uncultured Saprospiraceae bacterium
GCTTCATTTGGTCATTGATTAACAATTCCTTATTGCTTATTTGACAACTGAATAAGCTTTAGGTTGTCAGTACCCATGAAAATTATAATTATATATACTTGCCATAATTGGTTTGGAATTTTTAAACTTACTTTCGTCAGTATATACAGTACTTATTATAAGTTTGGATTCTCAAACTGGAGTAACATCGGTATAGTGTTTACTTTTATAGCAAACCAAGCATCATTTTGTTGACCAAAAAATTATATCGTTCTTTTTATGTAAAAGACAAACACTCGGTGTTTCATCATCCGGGTTGGTTGAATGCTGTTTGCGGAAATGATTGGGATATTGCATTGTGTTATGATAAGAATGACAATGTACAAGCAGCACTTCCGTATTTTCAAGAAAAAAAGGCAGGATTTACATTATTAAGACAACCTTACCTTACGCCTTATTTGGGGCCATTGATTCAATATCCTAAGCGGCAAACTAAACTGTCTTATATCTACGGACATGAGAAAAAAGTGATTGAAGAACTTGTAAAAGCCTTACCAAAATTCTCCTATTTCAATCAGAAATGTCATTTCGATTTTCAAAATGGACAGCCTTTCTATTGGAATGACTTTGAAGTTCATACCAATTACACTTACGTCGTCAATCTTGACCAATCCTATAAAGATATTGAGTCAGCATTTGAAGGTAAGGTTAGAACGAGCATTCGCAAGGCTGAAGAAAGCTTGATATGTGAACAGTCCGATGATCTAGAACGCTTTTTCAGATTGAATGAACAAACATTCCACCATCAAGATATGGAATCGCCATATACCATGGAACATTTGCTAGCACTAGATAATTTTCTAGCCTCCGTTCAAAAACGAAGCATTCTAGTGGTTAAGGATAAATCAGACAGATGGCATGCTGCAATTTATCTGGTTTATGATAGAGGAACTGCATATACATTGATGATTGCAAGTGATCCAGAATTGAGAAAAAGTGGTGCAATTGCATATGCCGTTTCGAATGCAATTCGTCAAGCCAAAAAAGACAGCTCGAAGCTTGATTTTTGCGGCAGCATGGAAGAACGATTTCAACGGGTTTTCAGATCATTTGGCGCAAAGCAACAAGCCAATCTTAGAATCATGAAAAAACAAGGTGCTGCTTTTAAAACCATGAATTCACTTACAGGGAAAGGGACGTAAACATCATTTATTAGGTTTCATATTAGAGTAATACATAATTGATGTACATATAAAATATCATTCTAAAGTAGTAAACATAGACCTATAATTAATTGATAAGTCAATTATTTGATTGCCGCTAATTTAGAAATCAAACTTGGCTATAGGCATTGCTGATTTTGACTATTTCATTCGATTTAGTTGAAAGAGGTAAATTTGTCATAAAACGTCCAGTCATTTAAGCCTCAAATATGACTGTTCGGTTATCTTTAGAGACTTAACAATTCTCACATGAAAAAATTGCTGCTGCTTTCCATCGTTCTCTTTGCTGCTGTGTCCTGCAAAAAGCAATCAGGCGACATTCTTGTATTTTCCAAAACAGAGGGTTTCCGTCATGAATCTATTTCATCGGGGATCGACATGTTTCGAAAATTTGAAACTGACCATGGTGTATCAGTTGTCGCGACTGAAGATGCCAGCTATTTTAAAGAAGAGACCCTAAAAGATTTTCAAGTTGTCGTATTCTTAAATACAACAGGCGATTGTCTCAATGATGCCCAGCAATATGAGCTCATGCGATTCATCCAGGCGGGTGGAGGATTTGTTGGCATACATGCTGCGGCTGATACCGAATATGATTGGCCATGGTACAATGGTTTGGTGGGTGCTTATTTTGAAAGTCACCCAAATAATCCAAATGTATTGGATGCATCCATTGATGTTGTCGACCCTTCTCATGTATCCTGCAAACACCTTCCAAGCCGATGGGACAGGACAGATGAGTGGTATAACTACAAACAAATTTTCTCTGGGATTAATACCATTCTCAATCTTGATGAAAGCTCCTATAAAGGTGGCACGAATGGAGATGATCATCCTATTGCCTGGTATCATGAATACGATGGTGGACGATCTTTCTATACTGGTGGAGGACATACACACGAATCATATAGTGAAGAAAACTTTGTCAATCACGTTTGGGGAGGTGTTCAATATGCAATGGGAAATAGTCAAGGCGTTAATTACGAATTAGCAAATGTTGCTCCAGCAGAAAACAGGTTTTCCAAAGTTGTTTTTGAGGATTATCTGAATGAACCTATGGAATTAGAAATACTTCCAGATGATAGAATTCTATTCATAGAGCGGGATGGAGCTATCAAACTTTATGAACCTGATCATAATGAATCCAGAGTGTTGACAACAATGAATGTATTTTCTGAATTGGAAGATGGATTACTTGGCTTAGCAGTAGATCCAAATTTTGAATCAAACAAGTGGATATATTTATATTATTCACCGCCTGGAGATGATCCGTATAATCAGTTATCGAGATTCGAACTGCATCCCGACGATGCCACCGCTTTACAAAATGAAGCTAAGCTCTTACGTGTTGATGTGCAACGAGAATCATGTTGCCATGCTGGAGGCTCTTTAGAATTTGATGCCTTAGGGAATTTATACTTATCAACAGGTGACAACACGAATCCACATGAATCGGATGGATTTAGCCCTAGTGATTTCAGAAGTGGCCGGGGCCCATTTGATGCGCAAAAATCATCAGCAAATACAAATGACCTTAGAGGTAAAATTTTAAGAATAACACCACAGGACAATGGAAGCTATTCGATCCCAGAAGGCAATCTTTTTGCAAATGGAAAAGGTGGTCGACCTGAGATATATGTCATGGGGTGTCGGAATCCTTATCGCATTTCTATAGACCAAAGGAACCATCATCTGTACTGGGGTGATGTAGGTCCAGATTCAAATGTTGATAGTCTTAAGTATGGTCCGCGAGGTCATGACGAAGTCAATCAAGCTAAACAAGCAGGATTTTTTGGTTGGCCATTGTTTATTGGTGACAACAAACCTTATAAGAAGCGCGATTTTGCCAACAACACCACTGGCGAATATTATGATCCTGCGAGACCTGTCAATGAGTCTCCAAATAATACAGGAGCTAAAATATTGCCTCCTGCACAACCAGCAATGTGGTACTATCCTTATGCAAAATCAGCAATATTTCCTTCTCTTGGAACAGGAGGTAGAAATGCAATGGCGGGGCCAACATTTTATGTTGATGATTATGCCGAAAGTGATTATCGATACCCTTCATATTATGATGGAAAATTCTTTGCTTATGAATGGATGAGGGGTTGGATAAAAGCAGTGACCTTTGATGAGGATGGTAATTATCAATCCATGGAACCATTCTTACCGTCTATGGAATGGAGCAATCTTATTGATATTGTCATGAGTGATGAAGGTGATATGTATACACTAGAATATGGCAGAGGCTGGTTTCAAAAAAATGCTGATGCCCGATTGTCGAGAATAAAATTCAATAAGGGTAATCGTTCTCCTTCTTCACGAATTAAGGCTGATAAAACTGCAGGAGCAGCTCCCCATGTTGTCACTTTTGATGGTACAGATTCTACAGATCCTGATGGAGATGATTTGAACTATGCCTGGGATTTTGGCGACGGCGCTACAGGTGAAGGAATGAATCCTAGCCATAGTTATGAAAAACCCGGTGTATACACGGTATCACTTTCTGTTACTGATAAAGATGATGTACCGTCCGAAAATCAAATGAAAATTTATGTAGGTAATGAACCCCCTAATGTACATTGGAATTTAACTGGAGCTAACGAAATGTTTTATTGGAAAGATATACCCCTTCAATATGCAGTTGCAATTGATGATGAAGAAGATGGAAAACTAAATGAAGGCATCAATGCAAATGATGTTTCTGTATCAATTGAGTTTCTTGAACAAGGTCACGATATAGTCGAAATCGCGATGGGCCACAAAGCCTTAAGTGAATTGAATCAAGGACACCCTGGCTTGTCTTTAATAAACGAATCGGACTGTGTGTCTTGTCATAAAGAATACGGAAAGTCGATAGGTCCTTCATATGAAGAGGTCTCGCTAAAGTATAAAGATGATTCGAAGGCAATCAGCTACCTTGCTGATAAAATCATCAATGGTGGAGGTGGCGTGTGGGGAGAAAATGTAATGGCTGCGCACCCAGATTTGGATAAGGCAACGGCAAAAACTATGTCAGAATACATTATGTCTATCAAAACGGCTACTGTGCAGAATACATCTTTGGATCCAAATGGTTCTTATCAGTTTGACAAAAATCCTAGCCAATTTCCTGATGGAAAATATGTCCTTACTGCTTCTTATTTAGATAAAGGGGCTGAGGGTGCTCAGCGATTGCAAGCCCAAGAAGTCAAAGTGTTGCGATCTCCGATTTTTCCAGCTGTTAATGCAACATCATTTGAGAAGGCAAGTACTTTTAAAGTTACACCTGACCTCATGCCCGGACTTGAAGAGTCCTTCGATATCATGATATTGAATGGTGGAGCAGAAGTGATTTATGAAAATATAGATCTCACGCATGTTAGGGCAATAGATTTTAGCTATTCAGTCGTTTCACCGTTTATGGCAGGAGGGAATATAAAATTAGCTATTGATGATCCATCAAATGTAGTTGGAGAAGCTGAACTAGTTGTGGCGACTAAAGAAGGAGAAGCACAGAAAGTAAGAATTAACATTGCAGACAATCCTGGTAAGCATACCTTATATGTGTTAGCAGATGGTGCGGTGGTTCGTCCAGTTGGGGCGCTGAATAATTTGGAATTTTTGGCTGGGTCAGTGGTGCAGTAATTTTAAAGACATTCACCAAATGAAATTTGACATGATCCGTTAGACCTGAGGATCAATATCATATTTCATTTTGTTTTGTCCATTTGGCCCCTCATTGCCTATCGGCATACGGGGCTACAAAGATTCCGCTCAACTGGAGCTATCAATCGAGAGGTCAATGACCTTCGATTCAGGTATCAACTAAGGCAAAGATTATTGACCCAATAGGATTTTCAATCGTTTAGACATTAGAATATCAATAAAACATTTGTCACTATTCCTCTAAAAATAGATAT
>CAYNMW010000156.1:0-9708 GCA_964398295.1 uncultured Saprospiraceae bacterium
CTAAAGCTTATACCAGATTTGCAAAATGATAGAAATGGTGATATCAAACCTATTTCGCCAGATGGTAAACTAAGTCAATTTCCTCCCATGGAAGAATGGGATGATTGGACAGAATATGAAGCTACTGCGTGGCCTAAAGTTGAGAAAAAGAACTATACCATTGTCCCCACCACTTGTTTCAATTGTGAGTCAGCTTGTGGACTTACAGCCTACGTGGATAAAGCTGATATGAGTATTCGCAAGTTTGAGGGGAATCCATATCATCCTGGAAGTAGAGGTAGAAATTGTGCCAAAGGACCAGCCACAATAAATCAAATTACTGATCCAGACAGGATTTTGTATCCACTGAAAAGAGTGGGTAAAAGGGGTGCTGGAAATTGGGAACGTGTATCATGGGAAGAAGTATTGGATGATATCGCAGGACGCATTAGAAAAGCCCTTCAAGAAGGTAGGAATAACGAAGTCGCGTATCACGTCGGCAGACCAGGTCATGAAGGATATACAAATCGAGTACTCCAGGCATGGGGAATTGACGGACATAATTCACATACCAATGTTTGTTCATCGAATGCAAGATTAGGATATAATCTGTGGTATGGCTATGATCGTCCTTCACCTGATCATGCGAATGCAAAATTTATTTTGTTGATTTCGGCTCATTTGGAAAGCGGTCACTATTTCAATCCACATGCACAACGAATCATTGAAGGCAAAATGAAAGGAGCCAAATTGGCAACAATGGATCCTCGACTTTCTAACACGGCTAGTATGTCCGATTATTGGATGCCTACATATCCTGGTTCGGAAGCAGCTGTTTTATTGGCAATGGCAAAAATCATCTTAGAAGAAGAGCTGTACAACAAAGAATATGTATTGAATTGGGTAAATTGGCAAGATTTTTTGATCAATCTGCACCCCGATGAAGAGCTGAAATTTGAAAATTTTATACAAAAAACAATTGATCATTATTCAGAATTTACACCCGAATACGCTGAACAAGAAAGCGGCGTAAAAGCGGAAACAATCAAACAGGTGGCTAGGGAAATTGGAATGGCTGGAGAACAATTTGCGTCTCACACATGGAGATCTGCATCTGCAGGAAATGAAGGTGGCTGGCAAGTTGCACGATGTTTACATTTCCTACAAGTACTTACAGGAAGTGTTGGATCCAAAGGTGGAACTTCGCCGAATAGTTGGAATAAGTTTAAGCCTAAATTTTTTGACACTCCTCCTGCTCAAAAATTTTGGAATGAATTGCACTATCCAGATGAATATCCATTATCCTTTTTTGAAATGAGTATTCTGCTGCCTTATTTTTTGAAGGAAGGCAGAGGAAAAATGGATGTCTATTTTACAAGAGTATTTAACCCTGTTTGGACTTATCCAGATGGATTCTCCTGGATAGAAGCTTTGAGCGATCATGATAAGATAGGACTGCATATAGCGATGACACCTACGTGGAATGAAACTGCATTTTTTGCAGATTACGTATTGCCAATGGGCCACTCTGCAGAGCGCCATGATTTGAATTCTTATGCGACACATTCAGGTACATGGATTGCTTTTCGCCAACCTGTATTGAGAGAAGCAGCCAGAAGGGCCGGTAAGAAAACAACCTTTACGTATGAAACAAATCCTGGTGAGGTCTGGGAAGAAGATGAATTTTGGATTGAATTGAGCTGGAAGATTGATCAAGATGGTAGTTTAGGCATTAAAAAACATTTTGAATCTCCATATCGCCAAGGAGAGAAAATAAATGTTGATGAGTATTATCAATATATTTTTGAGCATACAAAAGGATTGAGCGACGCTGCACAAAAAGAAAACTTATCCGAATTGGAGTACATGAGAAAATATGGCGCTTTCGAAGTAGATACTCATCAATTCAAAATGAATGAAACACAACTTTCTGAAGTTGATATGATGGGAGCGGTAGTCAATGAAAGAACAAAAGTCATTAGCAAAGATGATCTAGACATTGGTATAATGATTAAGGGTAAGCCAGTAATTGGATTCCCAACGCCAACTCGAAAAAACGAATTTTACTCACAAACTATGGTTGATTGGAAGTGGCCAGAGTACGCTTTACCTGGCTACATTAAAAGCCATATTCATCCAGAGAAATTAGATTTTGAAAATGGAGAGTATTGTTTATTGCCAACTTTTCGCCTACCTACTTTAATTCATTCAAGATCTGCCAATGCCAAATGGTTGACTGAAATTTCAAATAGAAATCCCATTTGGATGCACCCAAAAGATGCAGATAGATTCGATTTTAAGACGGGAGACTTGGTTCGTTTAAATACCGACATAGGCTATTTCATTGACAAAGTCTGGGTCACTGAAGGGATGAAGCCTGGAGTAGTTGCTTGTTCACATCACCTTGGTCGCTGGCGTAGGAAACAGGATTCTGGCAATCGATGGGGAACGAATACAGTAAATATAGATAATGACGGTAATGGGGGTTGGAAGATGAAAACAATTTCAGGTATCCGCCCTTTTCAAAGTAAGGATAATGATAGTGTTCGTATATTCTGGACGGACGGAGGTGTTCATCAAAATATGACTCATGCAGTTCACCCCGATCCTCATTCTGGAATGCATTGCTGGCACCAACGAGTAAGAATAGAAGTTCCACATCCTGATGATAACTATGGAGATATCTTTGTAGACACGAAGAAATCATTTGAAAATTATAAAGTCTGGCTATCCAAGACACGTCCAGCTCCTGGTCCTGATGGAAGCCGTCGTCCATATTGGTTCAAGCGGCCACTAAAGCCCCAAAAGGAATTGTATTATAAATAATCGAGGATCTATTTCGTCTATAAAGTGTATACTTTATCTGTAAGAGCAATTAGCTACTAATTGATTGTGTAACTCTATGCTTGAATTGATCATTTTGCAGACTTTTCACCATCAATCCACGTTCTATTTACACAATGACTTGAATAGATGATTATATTTACTAATGTGTTAGTCAATGACTAGGATGTCCTTAATGGTAATTTCTCGTCTTATGAAGCAAATAATCGTCACTCATTATCTAAAATTTCAACTATCTTTCGCGCAAGGAGTTGACTAAAACTATATGCAATTGCAAAAAATTCTACTTTTCTGTTTTGTATTCCTCAGTTTCACTGCTTTGAAAGCACAGGACATACATTATTCATTTTTTGAAATGTCACCGATTACCTTCAATCCAGCTCAAACTGGGGCATTCAGCGGAACTATTCGTCTTACTGGACATTTTAGGGGACAATGGTTGGGTTCAGGCCGATTTACCACACCTGCCTTTTCGATTGATTCTCCAGTAATTAGAGGCTTTCGAGACAATGATTGGATTGGTGGTGGAATAAACTTTTATTCCGATACAGCTGGACCAGCAGGTTTGAAAACAACTGGTGGGGGTTTAAACGCTGCCTATCATTTTGGCTTCGATAAGAATTACAGCAGAGTGTTTTCAATTGGGGTAAAGTATGGGACTGTATCCAGAAGTGTTAATAATATAAGTGAATTTGATTTTAGAAATGCAGATCGAAATGCTTTTGTAGATTACCAATCTTCAAGTGTCAATGGAGTATTTAATATAGTAGAATTAGGATTTGAAGGAGGATCCGCAACTGATATAGGAATAGGTCTTCTGTACAAAGCAATTGTTGATAAAACAATGCAATACGAATTTGGATTTTCAGCTGATCATATCACGTCACCTAACTTAAGTTTTGCACAGCCAAATCGAGGACAAGGTGGCAACAATCCTGGTGTTCCTACAGCAGCAGAATGTCAAGCTGATCCCGGATTACCTGGTTGTCCTGGCACTGGCACAGGAGGTTTAGGTACCTTTCAAACTCAAGAAAACAGAAATATTAGACTAACAACTACAGCTAATTTTACAAGATATCTAAATGATAAAGTAAGGCTATCACCAGCTGCAATGATCCAATTTACTGATCAAGGTTTTGAAGCTCAGGCTCACGCGATAGCTGGCTATTTGATAGACCCGAAGAAAGGAGTTGTGGTTAATGGTGGATTTGGCATTCGTGCTATAGGGCTAGCAGATGCTCAGTTATTTTTTGGTGTCGAAATGAAAGATTTAACAGTAGGAGCAGCTTTTGATTTGGGACTTCTTGGCTTCCAACAAGCTTCAGGCTTTCAAAATGCTTTTGAATTGGCAGCAACATATATCATTAATATTTATAAGAATCCCGATGTGGATCCAGTCATTTTCTGTCCAAGATTTTAATTCGATTTCATGAAAACGTGTTATTCTATTTCAGTTTTTTTTGGTCTCTTATTTATGTTTGGACAGTCAGGCATAAGTCAACCGCTAACGGAGATACCATACAATAAAACTTTAGAGAAAGCAGACGAATTGTTTAGCTTGAGAGACTACTATAGTGCTGAAGATTGGTATGATAAGGCCTATAGAGAATCTAAAGATCCTAACATAGCAGCACAGCTTGGCTACCTAAGTTATATACTTCGAAATTATAGCTCGGCACAGAAACGATATAAACGATTGCTTGACAAAGATGATGATAACATCTTTATTGATGAGCGCTATTATTACGGGATGTCATTAAGAGCGCTCGGGCAATTCAATGAAGCCGTACCAGAACTTCAACGGTTTATTGAATTCTCAAGCGAAGAAGAACTTAAACCCTATGCCCGTTTGGCTATAGAAGGGATGTTGAATTCAAATCAGATTCAGGAAAATGCAGAAACCGCTATTCAATTTCTAGATAATGGAATCAATTCTGCCTTTGTTGAATATTCACCGCGTTTATATCCTTCAGGAGATCTTTATTTTTCCGCAATTCCTTCAAGAAAGGTTGTTGATGCATCTGGTGGAAATGACAAACAATATTCTAAAATATATGTGAGTAAACGTAACGAAGAGGGTGGTTATGAAGAACCAGAAGCATTAAATAAAGAAATCAATAGACCAGGATTTCATACAGGCAATGTCAGCTTTACGCCTGACGGTAAATACATGTATTTTAATCGTGCAAAACTTGATGGCAATGATTTAGAGGAGTCAGTTCTATATTATAGTGAATTTGATGGAGAAGAATGGTCGCCAGCATATCCAGTAGAAAGCTTGAATGGAGCATATCTACTCACTCACCCTGTTGTAGGTGAATTGTTTGGAAACGAGGTATTGTTCTTCGTCTCCAATATGGAAGGAGGTGAAGGTGGTCTTGATATTTATTATGCTACCTTTCAAGGGGAAGCAGATTTTGCAGCACCGGTAAATCTTGGTCCTGTAATCAATACACCCTATGATGACATTACACCTTACTATTTGGATGGAACCCTCTACTTCAGTTCTGATGGTCATTTAGGATTAGGAGGACATGATATATTTAAAGCTGCTTGGGATGGTGTCAAATGGAGTGAACCAGAGAATCTAGGGTACACCTACAATACTACCTTTGATGATATGAATATTTCATTCAGCCCATCTGGTACATATGGATATCTTGTATCTAATAGGCCTGATGAAAAGAAGAAAAAAATGAAAAGTGATACATGTTGTGATGATATTTATCAATTCAACATTCGTCAAATCATTATTGATCTAAATACAATTGTCACTGATGCCAATGGACCATTGAATGGTGCGAGCGTGTCATTGGTAGACAAATCAGGAATCAGATCTAAAGAGTCGAAGGAAAACAAAGAAGGCAATGAATTTCCATTCATTTTGGATCAGGATCGATCCTATAAAGTGTACATCACTAGAGAAGGATATTATCCAGATAGTATAGAGTTTAATACAACTGGAATTTTGGATGATTATTCCATTACCAAGGAAGTCGAGCTTAAGCCTATACCTGTAGAGGCGGCAGAACCAGAACCTGAGTTTGAAACAATAACAATCAATCAACCAATAAGGCTAAATAAGATTTACTACGACTTTGATAAATGGGATATCCTACAAGAAGCAGAAATTGATCTCAATATCATCAAAGGACTGATGGAAGAATATCCTGACATGGTCATTGAATTATCTTCGCATACAGATATACGCGGTCCATCCAGATACAATCAAACACTATCTCAGAAAAGAGCCCAATCTGCAAAAGACTGGCTTGTACAAAGAGGTATTACCCAAGAGAGAATTGAGGCAGTTGGATATGGAGAAGAAGTGATTATCAACAGATGCAAGCAAGGGACACGTTGTTCTGAAGAAGAACATAGATTCAATAGACGTACAGAATTCAAAATTACTGAAGGTCCTACCGAAATACGTGTCACAAAAGAGATTTTAAAAGGCGCTACCCAACAAGGAGGGTAGAGGCCGATAAAAAAAGCAAGCTGTCAGTATGAAGAAATTGATGTATACAATTATCGGATTTGTGAGCGTCATCAGTTTAATATTTCCTTCTTGTTCTACCACACAACCAATTGAAGTAGCTAAAGCAGTAACTCCATCTGTACCAGTAATCACTTTCGATCAAGATACCATCCACCTTGGCGCATTAACAGAAGGAGAAACCCGCCAAATGGTATTTGAATTCACCAATACAGGATCCGAAACCTTACAAATTGATCTAGCTACAGCATGTAGATGCACAGATCTCAGATGGACCCAAGAACCTGTTCTTCCTGGTGAAAGAGGTAGGGTAGAAGTGGACTTTGACAGTACTGGATTTAGTGGTGATGTCAAAAAAACGGTAGACATAATCGCAAACACTGAGCCTATAGT
This sequence comes from uncultured Saprospiraceae bacterium, assembly GCA_964398295.1. Taxonomy (GTDB): domain Bacteria; phylum Bacteroidota; class Bacteroidia; order Chitinophagales; family Saprospiraceae; genus CALFUK01. Next base: position 6,713 of record CAYNMW010000156.1, read on the forward strand.
TAGAGAAGCAGTATTTACAGCAACTATACACAAAGAGTGACTTTCTTTTCAAAGGTTGAAACCACTTAGGCTTATTACCATTCTTATCTCATCCACTATTAAGTCCAAGGTGTTTTAATGCCTTGCATCTAATCAGGAGCAAAAGATCTTCGTACCTCTCTGCATTTGAAAACTCCTCTGATATATTCAAAATAGAATTTCACTATTTTTAGTAAAATTCTACAAATGGTACACGATGTCTTACTAAATGATGCTACCGCCCAAGCAGAGTTAATCAAAAACAAAACGCTGACTGCTGATGAGTTATTGACCCATTGTATTGAAGCAATAGAAAAACTGAACCCTGAGCTTAATGCAGTCATAAATCCTCTATTTGATAGAGCAAGAAAACGTATCCTTGAATTGGATAAAAATGCACCATTCTATGGAGTCCCAATTTTACTAAAGGATGGCATAGCTGCTGTTAAAGGAGAAGCCTTTACGAATGGATCCAATATGCTTAAATCCTTTGAACCAGCGTATGATAGCGAATTAGTCAAACGCTTGGAAAAGGCTGGTTTTATCATAGTCGGTAAAACGAATATGCCTGAGTTTGGTTTGCTACCAACTACCGAGCCACAAGCTTTTGGAGCGACTAAGAATCCATGGGATGTTACCAAAACACCAGGTGGATCAAGCGGTGGTTCTGCTGCAGCTGTAGCCGCGAGGATGGTTGCAGTCGCACATGGCAATGACGGAGGTGGTTCCATTCGAATTCCATCTTCTTGTTGTGGTTTGTTTGGCTTGAAACCTTCTCGTGGAAGAATTCCATTGGCTCCCTTATCCTCATTGGTAGGTGGTCTTGTTGAAGAACATGTACTAACAAGGTCTGTCAGAGATTCTGCAGGAATACTCGATCACTTGAGTGCAGATGATCCATTTGCATTTTATAAAGCGCAGACAAAGCAGACTTCTTTTATGAACGCCTTAAGCGAAAAACAAAGAAAATTAAGGATAGGTTACTCGATAAAAACACCTTTTGGAAGAGATATCCATCTTGATTGCCAGAAAGCAGTTGAGGAGGCAGTAGCACTGTGCAAATCTTTTGGTCATGATGTAGAGGAAAAGGAATTGGATATACCATATAATGGGAAAGATCTAGGTGAGCTATTCGATGTGTTGTGGTCAGTAGGTGCTACGACGACTATTGCTCTTTTTGAAGCCAAAACAGGACAACTCCCACCAGAGAATCTAGTAGAACCTCTTTCACTAGCTCTTTACAAGAAAGCAAAACAAATCACTGGACCGCAATATGAATTGGCATTGCAAAAAATGCACAAAGTTGCTAGAAGTATACAAGAATGCTTTTTTGAATATGATGTTTGGATTTCTTCAAGCTTAGCCAAGCCACCCGTCTCACTTGGCGAAATGAAACAAGATTCGACAAATCCATTTAAACCTATAGAAGAGGCTGCGAAATTTTCACCAATGACGGCACTATTTAACATATCAGGACAGCCAGCAGCATCTGTTCCATTGTATTGGAATGAGGATAATCTGCCTATTGGTGTGCAATTTTCAGCTAGAATGGGAAATGAAAACACTATCCTACAATTGGCACAGGAATGTGAACAAGTAATTCAGTGGCAAAATCGTTTACCAGGTTTAATTTTGTCCTAATGTTTGTTGTTTTGGCTTGATTAAGGATCAGTTACTCTATAATCGTATCATAACTATTTGTATATCAGTTTATTAGGGTGTAATTTATAATCTCTACATTACTTGAAATAGAACAACAATTCAGTCATTTAGCTTGTTTGTTATGTAGAATTAGTCTAAATAGAGACAGGAAGATGACACTCATATATGTACTGAATCTATTATGTAAATTCTTTATACATTTGCGGTGTTTTTGAAGACCTTTTCAATGATAAACAGACCATACTGCTACAGAATATTTTCCCTTTTCACTTTTATTCTGATAGCTGAAATTGCCTCGGCCCAATCCAATCTTGGCGGTAGTCGTATTTCGATGTACTTAATCGCTGGACTTGTGATCCTACTACTCGTATTTGCAGTATTATCGCTGAGTGAAAACCTTATGCAGGTAGAAGCAAAACGAATGGGAGCCAATACAGATAAAAACAACATCTCTATTGCGCCTAAAATTTCTGAGCTGTTTGGCTCATCAAATCCAGAATATACTGCAAATCAACCGATCCATAAATTATCTAAAGGACACAACATAAAATTAGTCGGCTCAGCAAAAAAAGAAACAATCACCTCTACTCGTATAAAGACCTTTGCGGTGAAGCCTGTCAATTTTAGAGGCCTATCACCAATACCTAGAATGTTGGTTGAAGTAGGTGATGAAGTAAAAGCTGGTGATCCAGTTTTCGAAGATAAAAAGGACAACCGAGTGAAATATGTCTCACCAGTCAGTGGTGAAGTTGCAGAAATAAGAAGAGGAGCTAAGCGTTCAATAACAGATGTTGTCATTCTTGGGGATAGCGAAATGTCCTATGTTACTTATGACATTCCATCATTAGAAGGATCGTCTCGTGAAGCTATAGTTGAATTTATGCTGTCATCAGGTGTTTGGACGCTATTGAATGAAAGACCTTATGATGTACTGCCAGATCCTGATGTCGTCCCTTCAAATATATTCATCAGTACATTTGACACAGCACCTTTAGCTCCTGATCTGTCCTTTATTGCTAAAGGAAAAGGAGACGCAATTCAAAAAGGAATAGATGTACTGTCCACACTGACATCAGGTGATGTCCACATCGGTTTAGATGCCTCATCGGCAAATCCTCCAGCTACTGAATTCACATCAATAAAAAATGCAAAACTCAATTGGTTTAAGGGCAAACATCCTGCTGGTAATGTTGGTGTACAGATGCATCATGCCGCACCAATTGCTCCAGGTACTAAAGTTTGGACCTTGACTGTACAGTCTTTAATAACAATTGGAGAGTTATTTTTAACAGGACAATTTAGAGCAGAAAGATTGG
>CAYNMW010000157.1:0-6607 GCA_964398295.1 uncultured Saprospiraceae bacterium
CTCCAGTCGAACGTCCTTGATAACTCACTTCTATAGCACCAGTTATGCTATATTGATTACCAGCACATTCATATCGATAAACTACAAACATAAAAGATAAAGTGCATCCACCAACCTCTTGATTGGCAATTTTATCTGTAATTCCTAGAAAGTCAGAAACAGCATCAGTGTCCTCAAATCTTGGTTTAGATGTCAAACCAGGATTGGTTTTTCTTTGCATGACAACAGGAATTTGAATAGCTTGCCTCGCGAGAAGATCTGTTGACACATAATTGGTAATGAATTCATATTCTTCATCGTCTGGTAGTGTTAATTCTACATCTTCAGCCGTTATCAGACCTTCATTAACCAATGTAACATTAAACGAAAATGTTTCACTCCCAAACAATTGAGGATACTCCTCAGGTGCATCTATAGTCACTACTGGTAAAGGGACATTTGCCTCAAACTCCATGATAAGATCTACCTGATATTCATCTTCCACAACAGTCGGTACAACATCCCAACTAAACGAAATCGCTTGATAATTCAAAAACACTGTCTCTGTAATATCTCTTCCGGGAAGAACATTAATCGTTCCATTATAACCTTCGTGTGAGTCTGCTTGTACTACGACGCGCAATAGCCCTTCAGGCATTGGTCCTGCATCAAAAGTGCCATCATTAGCAGTAAACCCTTCAGCAAATACTTCTCCTGTATAGTAATTCGTGATTCTCACAGATGCTCCAGCAACATGAGGTGCTTCCTCTGTAAAATAAGTATATTGATCTACAGCATCGATAATAACATTACCAGTTTCTTCTGATACTTTTTGAATGGTAAATGGAAGCTGAAAACTATTGGCATTCTCTGCTGAAATAAATATCGACCCACTTACTGGAGTATTCAATGGCAAGGTCTCTGTTGGCGTAAATTCTAATATAAGTAATGATGTATCGCTTGAGCCAATAGACGGCATCACTTCCAAACTGATTAAAGTCATGAAATCTATTTCTGGAACATCAACAGTAATGTCACCACTTTCACCAAGCCCTTCATTGAATATTTCTATTTCTAAAATATTAGAATTGACATTAGACATTGTCTGATCTATGCTTGACAATGAGGTTCTAATTAAGCCAGCTTGTGCTTGATTTAGATAGAATGCCAGTGGTCGTTGATTAATGTTTTCGTCACTCGTAATACTTAAGATTACTGGTTGAGGAACTAGTCCAGGACTACTTTGTGTACCAGATACTTCGTAGTCAACTAGTACAGTTTCAAATGCATCAAGAAAAGCGATATCTCCAATTTCTATACTTGATCCATCTGGTGCTATAAAAACATCAATATTGATATTTGTTAATGGCATTGCACTTTTATTGGTGACAGGTATAGAACCTGTTAGTGTATCTCCTTGCAAAAATTCCCAAAGTATATCTTCGTTATTATTTATAGTAACACCTATTAAGTCAAACTCATCTTGTATCTCGTTACTATTAATTTGTGGATAGGAAGCACCAACTATATAGTGCCCACCTTCATTTGGTAGTGGCTCAAATTCGGTTGTGAAATCTCCTTGCTCGTCAGTTGTTACCATGATTTCTCGTCGAAAGACACCATCAGTTACGTACACTTCGAGTTCGACATTTGGAATTTTGGCTCCTTGCAAATCTAGAGAAGAACCATAAATAGGTACATTCTCACCTTGCAAAAACATCGTTTCGTCTACGATAGCATTACCATTATAATCTGGTTGGATGAGAATTGGTACTGGATTCGACGTATTATTGAAATACTGAATCTCCGTTATTATTTGTTCGTCATTGACAATAAAAATCAACAGGTAATTTCCTGGTTCCTCAGGTGCTTGTGCAAACTCAATTATGTCAAGCGTATCTCCTTGCAGTACAGGCTGAGGAGTGCACCAATCAGTGATCAATATATCAGTCTCATCTATGATTGGATCTAATGATAAATAACCTTTAAAATTAGCTCCTAATGGCGCATTTGCTAATCCATTATTGGTAACGGTTAGTCTGTATTGAAAATTTTCTTGTGCCAATACTGTATTATCCGGCAATGATAAATTTGCAATTTGTAAATCCGGTTTATTTACATCTGTGACAATAGCAAAACCAATACCTGGAGAGAAACCAGCCGCACTTGCTTGCATGGTTACTTGTTGATTACCATCTGGCTCGTCATCTTGGACAGTGGTTATTGGAACATCCACTGAAGCAGCACCCATTGGAATTGTTACTGTATTTGGAAGAGTGATTTCTGATTCATCTTGAGAAGTTAGAGTCACTTCCAAATCGGCATCAGGTGGTGTATTTCTCATAACAGTCAAGAGACCAGCTTCGGCCACTCCTTCAGCTAAGGATAATGGATTAATTTGAATTGCCAAACTCGGACCATCATTATCTGCAATCGTTAGTGTTTCTACAAATACTCCGGCACTCGTGGTACTTGCAAGACAATCGCAGTCTTCGATAATTACAGAAGCTGTTATTTCAATATCTCTAAATCCATCAACCGTATTGTTGTCCAGAACACCAATATCGAAAGTCCTCGACATTTCTCCAGGACCTAATGGGACTTGAGATGGAAGGTATAATGCATCGCTGACACTCGGAGAAATATCAACATTTAAAATACCATCTAAAGCACCTAGTCGACTAATGGTTCCTTGCGTAGCAAAAATTCCAGCAGACTCTGCGATTGTATCTATTGTTAAACTAAACGTAATTGCTGGAATGTCATTTTCATCATTAATGAATGTAAATGCAGAAGTGGAAATCAATCCAGCTGAACCTGCTGTGATTTCAATACTTTTATTTTCTTCAGCAATGTCATTATCTGGAAGTTGTACAGAAATTGAAGTCGTTAATTCTCCTGGTAAAATTGCAATCGGAGTCTCTAACGGCAAGTCTTCTGGATTAGATGAAAGTAGACTAACAAATAAAGTATCTGCAGGAGCAAAATTTGTGCTCACTTCGAATGTGATAAGTTCACCCTCCTCAACCTGAGCAGGTAGATTATTAATAAACAAAGAAGGAATTTCGTCATCGATTAATACTAAGGAATCTGTCGCGGTGTCAAATCCTAATGCACTTACTGAAAATTCAATATCCAAGGGTCCTTCTAGCTGAGTATTGTCCAAAGCAGAAATAATGAAATTCTGACTTGCCAGACCATTTTGAATTGTCAATTGAGGTGGAAAATCAAATCTTGATGATTCAACTGATGTGATATCAACCACAAGGTTTGTTGCTGTTGATCCATTTCTAATAATAGAAGCAGTAATCGAATTGCCACCTTCTTCTATTTCAGTTTCTGTAATATCTAAAACCAAAAATGCCTCGACAGTCCAAGTTTGATTTTCTAAGGCAATATTGTTTCCTTCTAGAAGAACAGGTTCTCCAACGTTAGCAGTTGGCACTACTTCAACAGCAAATACACCAACATCACCGACATTAATTGGATTAGGCAATACGATATCAAAGCTTTGAACCAATGTATCTTGCAAGTGAAGCGTATCGGTCAAAGACAAGGTATTCGGTTGACCGACAAGTACACGATTAGACCCGTCAGGAGCTTGGATATAAATTCTTTCTGTCCAATCATACACGGCCGCACCTTCACCAATATTTGTCAGTGTCCAGTTGATGGTAACTGTATCTCCAGGTATAGCATTTGTAAGACCAGAGAATACGTCATTGATTTCTAAATCAGGAATAGGATCAGTCATCATAACTGTATCAGGAAGCATCGGCGGATAATATAAAACCAAGCCTCTTGAATCATCATCTAATTCATCAAAAATAAATGGGAAGTTCAGTGTATCATTATTTAATTCCATCAACTCAAAGTCATCTTCTCCCCACCAGTTGTGTTGTGCAAGTACGTCTTCAGTATCCAAATTTTCAATGTCAAAAACTGTGTTGTCTAATAAACTGCTGTTGTATATTTTCAGAAAAGAAGATTCATTTACTATCCCTTTTTCATTCGCAATAAAGGAGGAATTATTGATAAGCAGTGAATCATTACTAATAAGATTTTGAATACCAAATGAATTCAATTCAAAGCTATTATCAGACATGGTCATCTTGGAATTGGACGCAACCAAGACTCCTCCTGAATTATTATAAAATAAAGTATTCGTTATGCTAGGACTGGCATCAAACAACATCACAGATTCTCTACTACTCCCACCTCCATATCTGAATTGACAGTGGTCTATTATTGAATTTCCGCTACCGGAATTTAAAGCGAGTCCTTCCCAGGAGCCACGAGATGGTGAATTTGCATCACCATTATTATTGGTGTCTCCTCCGGATTCGTCATCTCTAACGATTGTAAAAATGATGGGATCAGATTCGAGTCCTTGAGCGATCAATGTCCCGTCTACGCTAAAATAACTTTGAGTAAGCTCAGTAAATTTCAACACTACTCCTGGATCGATTGTCAAGGTAGAGGAAGCTGATATAGTCAAATCACCTCCAATAACATATGGTATGTTTTGAATGCCAGCAATATTGCGCCGACTCAATTGATATGATGGATCAGAATAGGTTTTCGTTACAAGAGCAATCGCGCTGTATGTATTATTAGTGTATGTATTGTTACTAAAAGCAGGTGTTGTTCCAAGAGCAATTTGGATAGGTGCAAAAGTATCTTCTTCGAATATATTATTATTGATTTGGGGTGAATTTCCCAATCCGTCAACTTTAATTGCAATACCATTTCTAAAAAAATGACTGTTGGTAATAACTGGTTCGCTATTGTTAATGATGATTGCTTCATCACCACTCCAACCACCATACCTGATCAAGCAGTTATCAATTAAAGTACTATTGCCACTGGATTCATTGATCACAATTCCTTGCCAACTCCTTGCAAGAGGTAAAGTAGCATCTCCATCACCATTGGTATCTCCACCGAAAGCGTCATCTCTTTTTTCTGTAAAAACAATTGGTAGTTCTTCTGTTCCTTGGGCAATTAGTGTCCCATCTATTCGAAAATAACTGTCATTGTCATCACTAAATTTTATGACAACTCCAGGATCAATCGTTAATGTACTGGATGCAGATATGGTCAAATCATCTCCAATTATATAGGGTATATTAGATAAGCCTGCTATACTTGGAATGCTCAATTGGTAAGTCGGATCAGAATATGTTCTCGTTACAATAGCGATCCCATTTAATGCATTATTTGCATATGTATTGCCACTAAAAACTGGGGTTACGCCCAAGGCAATTTGAACAGGAACGTAATTATCTTCTTCAAATATATTATTCGTGATTTGAGGAGAATTTTGGGTTCCTTCTATTTTAATAGCAATGTTATTTCTATAAAAATGGTTGTTTGTAATTGTTGGCTCACTATTATTAATGATAATGGCTTCATCACCACTCCTACCACCATATCTGAATAAACAGTTATCAATAAGAGTACTATTACCACTAGTTTCGTTTATAACAATCCCTTCCCAGTTTCCAACTTGGGGTAAAGTTGCATTTCCATTATTGTTGGTATCTCCTCCAAATTCGTCATCATTTATTTCTGTAAATACAATAGGCTGTGATTCTGTTCCTTGCGCGATTAAGGTACCATTGATGTTCAAATGACTATCAAAAGGTTGTGTAAATTTTATCACTACTCCAGGGTCAATCGTTAAGGTAGATGAAGAGGATATAGTCAAATCATCTCCTATTATGTATGGTATATTTGTTACTCCTGCAATACTTGTAGTACTCAATTGATACGTTGGATCAGAATAGGTTCTTGTCGTAATAGCAATTCCGCTAAATGTATTATTTGTATAAATATTGTCACCAAAAACTGGTGTTGTTCCCAAAGCCATTTGAACAGGAGCATAAGTGTCTTCTTCAAATATATTATTTGTGATCTGAGGAGAGTTTTGGCTTCCTTCTATTTTGATTGCAATGTCATTTCTAAAAAAATGATTGTTCGATATTGTTGGTTCACTATTATTTATAATAATGGTTTCAGCTGAAGTATAGCCACCATATCTAAATAGGCAGTTATCAATAATGGTACTATTACCACTTGTTTCGTTTACTACAATTCCTTGCCATTGTCCAGCTGTAGGCGAAGTTGCACCTCCATTATTATTCGTATCACCTCCATATTCATCATCATCTATTTCTGTAAATACGATAGGCTCTGATTCTGTCCCTTGTGCGATCAGTGTACCATCTATACGCATGTAGCTAGCAAATCGAGAAGTGAATTTTATTACGACTCCGGGATCAATCGTTAAGGTAGATGCAGAGGATATCGTCATATCAGATTCTAGAATGTATGATGCATTTGTTATACCTGCTATATTTATTGGGCTCAATTGATAGCTTGGATCTGAATATGTTCTGTTAGCAATAGAAATCCCATTAAGTGCATTATTCGTAAAAATATTATCACTAAAAACTGGTGTTGTTCCCAAGGCAATTTGAACAGGTGTATTGGAATCTTCTTCAAATACATTATTCGTGATCTGAGGAGAATTTTGACTTCCTTCTATTTTAATGGCAATCTCATTTCTATAAAAATGATTGTTCGATATTGTTGGTTCACTATTATTTATAATAATGGTTTCAGC
>CAYNMW010000157.1:6707-9639 GCA_964398295.1 uncultured Saprospiraceae bacterium
ATACATTATTCGTGATCTGAGGAGAATTTTGACTTCCTTCTATTTTAATGGCAATGCTATTTCTATAAAAATGATTGTTCGATATTGTTGGTTCACTATTATTAATGATTATAGCCTCAGTTGACGTACGACCGCCATATCTGATTAAGCAGTTGTCAATGATGGTACTATTACCACTAGCTTCATTGACGATAATTCCTTTCCAGTCTTCAAATGCAGGCAAGGTTGAACTTCCATTAGTATTTGTATCACCACCATAAGCATCATCATGAATTGAAGTCCAAACGATTGGCTGAGCAACTGTTCCCTGTGCATCCAATACCCCATTCACAGTAAAATTACTATTGAGTTCACTACTAAACTTGATTACAACACCTGGCTCAATGATCAAGGTCACATTGTCTGCTACTGTAAAATTACTACTGACAATAAAAGGACTTTCAGCTAATGTCCAAGTCGTACTAACATTTAAAGTACCTGACACGGTGGTTTGCCCAAAAGTCTTATAGCAAAAAGAACCTACCAACAGAATAGTAAGTAAAAATGAATGAGATAGTCGCATTAAAAATGTTTTATCGAGTATGATGGAAATTTGCTAATAGAAGCTACTACAAGAATACGCATTCATATTAAATTGACCTATGGTATCCTTTATTATTTTAACATTTCGTATACAATCAAATCTCTGAAGATTTACTCTTCTGAAAAAGTATTAAAGCTCAAGCTTTACATTATATTTTTTCAACTTATCGACATGAACGCTTAAATCAAAATCTTCATCATCAAATAATTGATCACGCAAGCGATGGTGTTCTTGTCTCTTCAAAGCTCTAGCAAATCGTCTGACACTATCTGGAGTATCTAAAATCAGTCCTGGCACTTTCACTTTACCTCCATCTTTATCCTTAGCTACCATAGTGAAATAAGAAGAATTGCAGTGTTTTGTTTTGCCAGTCTGAATATTTTCAGACTCTACTCTAAGTCCTACTTCCATTGAGGTATTTCCAGTATAATTAATGGAAGCTTTCATTTGCAATAACTCTCCTACTTCTACTGGATTTAAAAAATTGACGGTGTTGACAGAAGCAGTCACACAGTAATAACCTGAATGCCTTGAAGCACAAGCAAAGGCGACCTGATCCATTAAATTTAGGATGTGTCCACCGTGGATCTTTCCTCCAAAATTAGAATAAGAAGGAAGCATTAAGTCTGATATGGTGATCTGAGATTCCGCTACGTTTTTGAATATTGCCATAGGTGAAGATAATCAGAAGGTCATCAATGGCAAAAGCTGACCTCTTTAATCGTTATGGAACGACTGTTACCTGAGACAGGTGGCTTACCTTGAAAAAGATAAAAATTAATGTGCAAAATCATATTTTTTGGCCCAGGTATATTTGTATCATTTGTATATGTTGTATCTGCTATCATGGTATTGTCATTTGCAACTGCAGTAAAACCAACCTTGCTTTCTCGCCAATCAATTGTAAAATCAATAGGCTCATCTGTATTTACATGAAAAGCTTTTTGAAAATGAGGCACTGGGTTTTGATCTTTTTGATGAACCGTAAATGCCCCTTCTTTATCATCATGACCTTCCAGATGTCGCAATAGTTCAACATCTATTTCTTCAAGCACATTTGTAGTAGTATCATAATGATATAAAAAGAAACCGAGGACCATTTGTTTGTCTAAATTATTCAATGGAGAAGCAACAGAAAATTTATATTCACCATAGCCTAATGGCTTTTGCAAATAAATTTCTCCACAATACCATTTCTCATCTCTCTTATCAATTATTAATGTGATTGTTTTATCCTCATTAAATTTCACGTTGTGAGATGAAAAAAAATTAGGACCTGGCCCTGTAGAATCCTTTTTTTCTTTGACAATCCAATCTGCTACAGTAAACGTTTGCTTACTACAACTAGCACATAGCTAAGCGATAAGAACAGGCCAATAAAAAAGTTGATATTTACTAAGTTTTCCTGATTTAGTTTAATATAAAAATTAACCATCGAAATTTTGTGATCCAAAATACTGATCTAAATTCTAGTTTTCAACTTTCTTAAATCGCTAATCTGAATCAACATTCGGTTTCTTTCGCATTTGTTTGACTTCGGATCTCTTGCGTTTTTGTTTGAGTATTTTTTCCTTTACCGCTTTACTTATTTTTGTTGGAATTCGCTTCTTAGGCTTTATCAACGATTTCTTGATTAGTTGTATAAAATTCTTAGTAACACGATCCTTATTTTTTAACTGCGAACGTGTTGCTTGACTGTACATGTTTAGCACTGTAGATTTAGCGAGTCTAGTTTGCAATTTTTCTTGGAGGAGTTTTTTTTGGTCACCAGTAAGCACTTTTGAATTCTCTACATCAAAATGAAGGATAACTTTCGTCTCCACTTTATTAACGTGTTGGCCACCGCTTCCTCCCGAACGGGCAGTGGTGTACTTTACTTCCTTCAACAATTTATTCCAGTCAATCACAATCCAAATACGATGATTACAGAGTCAAAGGTATGTATTTAAGCTTGACCGTGAAGTAATAAGACTTGGCTCTCATTAGTGCCTCAAGACAAATTACTTTATCCCAACTCCATATTAAGTCCAAGTGGTTTCAACCCAATGTTCTTTAGTTAAGGAAAATACCCCATTAGGGGTATCATATTAATAGCCACGCATGTAAATGCGTGGATAGATATGATTCATGAATGCATTGGCGGAATTTTTGTTTCAAAAATTGTGACAATGCCTGCCTTTAAATATTTGATTTTCAATTGATTAGACATTCGTTTTTCCAAATTACATTTGTAACGATTTTTACAAAAAATTCCGCCAAATGACATTTGTATACACCTATATCACGGCGCTTAGGCACCGTGCTACAAATATTTCGCACCTAGTGGCGCTTTGTAATTCTCTTAACTAA
>CAYNMW010000158.1:0-9597 GCA_964398295.1 uncultured Saprospiraceae bacterium
AAAAAGCCTTCGTCGCTGTTTGGATATTTTTTAAACAAGTAGTCTGCAACAATTGTACTCAACAATGCATCTCCCAAATATTCGAGCCGCTCATTGTTATAATCATCAATACCATCAGAGACATTCTTCATTGATTTATGATAGAATGCCAACTTAAATAGATTCAACCGTCTTGGAGTGAAGCCCAAAATAGATTTTAGCTTCCTAGCTAGTTCTTTGTCTGGAGAAATGTAATAATTATAAATTCTGAGCACCAAGCCTATTCAATGTAGGATTTAAAAATAACTGACGAATTGTGTCCACCGAAGCCAAATGTGTTACTTAAAACAGCATTTACAGTTCGGTTCTGAGCTTGGTTGAATGTAAAGTTAAGCTTTTGATCTAATTCTGGGTCATCTGTGAAGTGATTTATTGTAGGAGGCACTGCATTTTCTTGAAGTGCTACGATTGCAGCTATTGCTTCTACTGCTCCAGCAGCACCTAATAAATGGCCTGTCATGGACTTTGTAGAACTGATGTTTAACTTATATGAATGATCACCAAATACTTGTTTGATTGCCCGAGATTCTGCTACATCTCCCAAAGGAGTCGATGTTCCGTGTACATTGATATAGTCGATATCTTCGATTGTCATTTTTGCATCCTTAAGTGCTTTTTTCATCACATTAGCTGCACCTAGTCCTTCTGGATGAGGAGCTGTTATGTGATGAGCATCTGCAGTACTAGCCGTGCCTGCAACTTCTGCATAGATTTTTGCACCTCTTGCTTTTGCATCATCAAGATTTTCCAGAATTAAGGCACCAGCTCCTTCACCAAGTACAAAACCATCTCTATCCTTATCAAAAGGTCTTGATGCCGTTGCCGGATCATCATTTCTTTTGGACAAGGCTTTTATTGCACCGAAACCACCTATTCCCGTTTTGGTGCAAGACGCTTCAGAACCGCCGCACACAATCATTGATGCCTTCCCAAGCTTAATTGTATCAAGTGCAGAAGAAATAGCGTTGTTGGAAGATGCGCAAGCTGAAACGGTTGCAAAATTAGGACCGCGGAATCCATACTTGATGGAGATGTGTCCAGCTGCAATATCCACGATTAATTTTGGAATAAAGAAAGGATTGTAACGTACAGGAACAGGATTAATCGCGTTATAAGCAATCTCTTGTTCCATCGTACCCAGACCTCCTATTCCACTTGCCCAGATAACACCAATCTCATCCATATCAGCTTTATCCAAGTCCAGACCACAATCTACTATTGCTTCATCACAGGCAACGATTGCAAAGTGCGAAAATGGATCCATACGGCGAGCTTCTCTTCTATGCATGTGGTCTTCCACATTGAAGTTTTTGACCTCACACGCAAATTTTGTTGAGAAAGTTGTCGGATCAAAATGAGTTATAGTAGCAGCGCCACTTACTCCATTCAACAAAGCTGTTTTATATTCAGATACTGTATTTCCAATAGGAGTGACTGCGCCCAAACCAGTGACTACGACTCGATTCATAATCCAAAGCTACCAAAAAAAATATTTCTGCAATCGTGTATTCATGGCTTTAAGAACTCTTTTGCCAAAATTGCACAAATTGAAGTCGTGCGTTCATGGTCTTATGTGCTGCTTTTGCCACAAAACTAAATCTCAATGTTTCAAAATGATTAACAATCAGATTCAATCAAGTAAGTGAAATGAATTGGTTGAGCTGGAAGTTTCTGTAAAGCTCAAGCTTTTTGTAGAAATTGATCTCAATCCAATTGTCCTTGTAAAAAATAAAATATCCACAGTAACATGTTACCGTGGATAATATTCATTTGCAAGTAAAAAACTTATTTAGCTTCTAAAAAACTTATCGCATGACCAACGGTCTGAATAGTTTCTGCTTGTTCATCTGGAATTGAAATATCAAATTCTTTTTCAAACTCCATAATCAACTCTACGGTATCCAGTGAATCTGCTCCCAAGTCGTCTGTAAAACTAGCTTCTGCTGTTACTTCTGACTCGTCAACTCCTAGTTTGTCAACGATAATTTTTTTTACTTTTTCTGCAATTTCTGACATAGTGCAATGCTTTTGTTAGCGCGAAAATAGATTTAACTAATATCTACAACAAAGAAAATATGGTTTTATTTAGTTCCACCTATATTGACAAAAAGATGAAACATATGATTAATGTGTTGATTATCAATAATTTAGGACGCAATTTTTTCTTTAAAATACTTGCTATTTTAATAAAAAACCAGATTCAAAACGCAAAGCTTTACTCTGAGTTTAATTTAATGTGAATTTTAGGCGTTTCCTCGAATAAAGTGGAGAATGTGCAATGATTACAGTTGCTTCTATGTACTTTAGCCCGCTTATTCTTGTAAATTTTACACTTACTCTATGGTAATAAAAGATAGGCAAAGTACGAAGATTGTTGCGACACTTGGCCCCGCCTCCCGAGATGAGGATATGCTATTGAAGTTGATTCAAAATGGTACAGATATCTTTAGATTGAATTTCTCCCACGGAGATCATGAGGGTCATGGGGAGACGATTAAGCGAATCGTAGGGATCAATAAAAAGTATGGTCTACATATTGGTATTCTGGCAGATCTTCAGGGACCTAAGTTGCGTATTGGAGAAATGGCAGACGGAGGTGTGGAGCTAAATACCGGAGATGAAATAGTTTTCACGAATGAAAAGTGTATTGGAACGAAAGAACGAGCATACATGAGTTATGCTCCTTTTGCCAAAGATGTAAATATAGGAGAGCGGATTCTAGTTGATGATGGTACCATGATCTTTGAAGTGATTGCAACGGATAAAGAGAAAAATGTGACCTTGAAGACCTTATATGGTGGCACCCTTAAGTCCAAAAAAGGGGTTAATCTACCAGAAACAGATATCTCACTTCCGGCAATGACTCCAAAAGATCATGAAGATTTGGCATTTATCCTTACGCAACCGGTACACTGGATTGCACTATCTTTTGTGCGAACAGCGCAAGAAATTAGAGACTTGAAAACAACGATTAAGGATAATGGACATATCGCTAAAGTCATTGCGAAAATCGAAAAACCTCAAGCTGTCAAGAACATAAAGGAAATCATTAAAGCTACTGATGCTATCATGGTAGCTAGAGGTGACCTTGGTGTTGAAGTACCAATTGAGAAAATCCCTTCAATTCAGAAGAATATCATCAAACGATGTATTCAGAAAGCTAAGCCAGTTATCGTTGCAACACAGATGATGGACAGTATGATTACCAATTACAACCCGACAAGAGCTGAAGTTACAGATGTTGCCAATGCTGTATACGATGGTGCTGACGCTGTAATGTTAAGTGGAGAGACATCTGTCGGTAATCACCCAGATCGAGTTGTTGAAGCCATGAACAGTATTATTGCCGAAGCGGAGAAGGACTACAGTATTCAGAGTAAACGACCCAAGGCAGATCGTTCCTCTGAAACCTTTCACTCAGATGTTATTTGTATTACAGCAGCTAAAACAGCAGAAGAAGTAAGAGCCAAAGCAATATTATCAATTACAGAATCTGGATATACAGCATTTAAGATTTCCAGTTATAGGCCTCCATGTCGAATCTATGTTTTTTCAAGTAATCCAGAGATGTTATGTCTCATGAATTTGATTTGGGGTGTTAAATCTTTCTTATACAACAAGTTTACGACTACAGATGAAACTATTACTGACTTAACAGACATTCTAAAAGAGAAAAAGCTCCTGAAAAAAGATGATGTGGTGATCAATACAGGAAGTATGCCCATCAAACGAAAATTCAGGACAAATATGCTGAAGTTAACCATCATCGAATAAGGTAGGGTTGACATATAGCAAAATCCAATAAATACGTTAGAGAAACATGTTAATTAGGCTAACAGTATTCTTCTTGCTTGTGCAAGCGACAATAATGAGCGCACAACCCGGTTTGTACACCGAAGAAGAAATTCAACACCAGGATTTATTCCTACAGGCAAAAACACAATTCCTATTAGAAAAATATGCTAAGGCAGAGGAATTGTATAAGAAAGCGCTCAAAAAGCAACCAAACAATCCTGCAATTTCATTTGAACTAAGTAGAGTATATGCACAATTAGGAGATGAGGATAATGTGGAGAAATATATCAAAAAGGCAATCAATATATCTCCAACAAACGAATGGTACGGCAGGACTTATATCAGCTTTTTGGAATCGAAGGAGAGATACAAAGATGCAGTTGATGTTTCTGAGAGGTTGGCTAGAAGGAATCCTGATGATGCAGCAATTATCCAAAAGCATGCAGATCTAAGCATTAAAGCAACAGAATATGAAGGCGCAATAGCTGCTCTTGATAGACTTGAAAACCTCGTAGGCGTTTCAGAAAACATCAGCAAACAAAAGTTTGAACTTTATCGCTTATCAGGTAAGAAAAATGAAGCCGTCAAAGAATTGAATAAGTTAGTGAATCAGAATCCTAACAACGTTCGATACCTGAACAACCTTGCGAGCTATTACAAAGAGATAGGAAAGGAAAAAGATGCAAAGAAAACATATCAGCGTGTATTATCAGTAGATCCAAATGACCCTACTGCTAATATGGCATTGACAACAACTAATAGCAACAACCCAGATGTTCTGTTCTTGCAATCGGTGTCAAGCTTAATTACAAAAGAAGATATTTCTATAGATAAAAAGGTCATAGAATTAATTCCATATGTGACAAGAATCGATGCACTTGATCAAGCAGCCGTAAGTGCACTGATGAATAACCTCAGAGCCTTACAAAAAACACATAGTAATGATGCTAAATCATATGCTATACTTGGAGATGCCCATATGGGTCAAGGAGAACTGGAGGATGCAGTAAGCAATTATAGAGAAGCTGTTAGATTGACAAAAAACGTATTTCCAGTTTGGGAGCAGTTGTTATTTGGTTTGGAACAATTAGGTGAATATGAAGAGATGGGAAATGTTGCTGATGAAGCATTAAACTATTATCCTAATCAACCTATTTGTTACTACTACTTGGGTAAATCGTTTAGCGCTCGCATCGAAAGTGAATTAACAAAAGAAGACTTATTTTTAAAAGGCATGAAAATGTCTGAAGCTAAAAAGGAAAGAAGTAGCTTGTACAGCAGTGCTATGGAAAATTTTGAAGAAGCTATTCTAATGTCCGCCAAAAATAAACCGTTCAAATACCAAGTGTATAGAACTGCTGCACAAGCAGCTTATAATTATGGTGACTTTAAAAAAGCAGCAGAATATGCAGATGATGCGCAAAAAATAGGACCAAATAAAAAGGATCCTGCACTTGAAGACTTACTAGATAAAATTCAGAACAGCTTAAATTAAATTTAATTCTATGCTGCGGTTTCTCTGCATACTTTTCATTTCTTCTATTGTAATGATGTCTTGCAAAACGAAGCAAGCTGCCATAGGTTCGGCATTCAAAGAACGGAGCGAAGAAGATTTAGTCCGAGCCATTTCTAAACACAATATTTCTTTTGATTGGTTTAGTTGTAAGGCTAGAATTAATTTTGAAAGTAGTTATGAGTCTGGAAGAGTGAATGCGATTGTACGCATAAAACGAGATAGTTTGATCTGGATGAATTTCAAAAAATTTGGTTTGTCTTTAGCCAGAATGCAGATTAAGCCTGATTCCATTTATGTCCTTTATCCATTTGAAAATTATTACGAAAGAAAGACTGTTGAAAAGTATTCTGAAATATACGGCATCGATCTCGAGTTTGAAAAGATTCAATCCTTTCTAGTAGGGAATGCCTTGATCCCAGATAACGGCAGCACAAGGATCAGGCGTATAGGGAACGACTATGAAGTGTATGGGGCTCATGGTGATTATACCGTTAGATACATCATTGAGGCTGGATCCTTGATTATGAAAGAGCACTCCATAATCGATACCTATGGACGTGAAGTAAAAATATTCTATGATGATTATCAACCAGCAGATGGAGGCAGGTATTATTCTCACGAAAGAAAATATCTTGCACCGATAGATGCAAATGAAATAGGATTGGCAGAAATTGGAATTTCAGATGTAGAATTTAATATTCCAAAATCAACTCCTTTCAATATTCCAGCACATTATACTACATTTGATCATTAAATATTTAAATACAGTCGCTTGTTGTTTACTTCTGTCCGGTTTTCTGCACGGACAACTTTCGTCTGACCTCCAAAAGGAACAAACTAGATTAAATAAAAAAATAGAATTAACGAATAAGTATTTAAAGAATACACAAACTGATAAAGCAAAAGCTATCGATGAGTACAAAGTAATTAAAGAACAAGTAAACAACAGAGAAAAATTAATCAACAATATTTCGACACAACTAAAACAAACAAACTCATCTATCAATGATTATGAAAATCAATTAGCCCAAATAGAAAAAGAAAATCATGAAGTAAAGGAAAATTGGTCCAGTTTAGTACGCGCTAATTTGAAGCAAAAATTAAGCAGTAATATTTTCGTTGATTTGTTTTCTTCAGAATCATTATCAGATTCGTTTCGCAAGCTTCAATACTATAATCAACTCACTCGCTATACTGATAAAAAAGGATTACAGATTCAAATGCAAGCGGATAGCATACAAACCTTGTTAGGCAATATTAAAGAGTCAAAGGTAAAGCAGGAGGAGTTATTGTTAGAAGGAGACAAACAGAAAAAGAAATTGAAAAGTGAATTGTCTCGCCAAAATTCGACATTAAAAAATCTTGAAAAAGAGGAGAAGAAATTTACAAAACAATTAAAAGAACAGACAAAGGAAAAAGAAAAACTGGCAGCATTAATTAGAGAAGCCATTCGAAAAGAATTGAATAATACTACTTCTGCAACTGCAGATGAAGTCGCTTTGTCTGGATCTTTTGAAGACAATAAAGGTAAGCTTCCCTGGCCAGTAAGAAGTGGAATTATCAGTACAGGATTTGGCACGCGCACCCATCCGACTAATCGGAATGTAAAAATTGATAATGACGGTATTGACATCAGGACGAATCCTGGTAGTGAGGTAAAATCAATTTATTCAGGTAAGGTCACCTCGATCAACCAAATACCTGGATTTGGAAATGTTATCATCATAAATGTTGGGTCTTATTTTTTAGTATATGGTCGACTTTCTTCCGTTTCTGTGCAAGCTGGACAAAACATAGAAAGAGGACAAACCATCGGATCACTTGCCATTACCAATGATATATCCGAACTTCAACTTCAAATTTGGAAAGGACAATCAAAGTTGAATCCCCAACATTGGTTGATTAATAAATAAAACACATGAGTGATAACTGGCAGATTGGTAAGAAGAAAAAGTCTGGCCTTAAGCAAAAGAAGGAGAGTGCCGTATTAATTGGTTTAATTCAAAAGCACTTGACAGAAGAACAGGTCACTGAGTATATGGATGAACTGGAGTTTCTTGCGATGACCGCTGGAGCTGTAACAGTGAAACGATTTACGCAACGTTTACAGCATCCTGATAAAAGAACGTTTATCGGCAAAGGAAAACTTGAGGAAGTAGAAGAATACATCGAGTCACATGATATTGACCTCGTCATTTTTGATGATGATCTCACTGGAAAACAAACCAGTATTTTGGAAGAACAGCTCAAACGTAAAATCATCGATAGGAGTACATTGATCCTTGATATCTTTGCAAGCAGAGCACAATCCGCTCAAGCCAAAACACAAGTTGAACTGGCGCAGATGCAATATCTACTTCCAAGATTGAGAGGTCTGTGGACACACCTTGAGCGACAAAGAGGAGGTATTGGAATGCGTGGACCGGGTGAGATGGAGATTGAAACAGATAGACGGATTGTTCGTGATAAAATTTCCTTGCTGAAGAAAAAGTTGGAAAAAATTGACAAACAAAACGAAACTCAGCGAAAGAACAGAGGACAAATGATTCGTGTATCTCTAGTTGGTTATACCAATGTGGGCAAGTCAACTTTGATGAATACCTTAAGCAAATCAGAAGTATTTGCTGAAAATAAATTATTTGCAACACTGGATACGACTGTCAGAAAAGTTGTTTTTGGAAGAATGCCATTCTTGTTGTCGGATACTGTAGGATTTATTAGAAAACTTCCGCACCATCTGGTAGAAAGTTTTAAGTCAACATTGGACGAAGTTAGAGAAAGTGATCTTCTTCTTCATGTCGTGGATATTGCTCATCCTAAATATGAAGATCACATTGCGACAGTGACACAAACGCTTACAGATCTTTCTGTTATAGATAAGCCAACCTTAATCATTTTTAATAAGATTGATTTGTATAGGCAACGATATTTTGATGATTTACTAGAGGATGAAGAGAAAGACCAAATCCTAGCGGATATGAAAGAGAATTTACAACACACCCATCATCAGCATGACATCATATTTATTTCTGCTTTGCAAAAAGAAAATATGAAGCAACTTAGGGATAAGCTGACGACCATGATTCAAAAACAATATGAACACAGATATCCTTATCAAGTCAAACATTGGTAATCAAAAAGTAAAATGGAAATTCTAAAAAAGTACGCAGCACTACTAGTCGATTATTGTTTGGAAATTAAGGCTGGCGATAAACTCTTTATTCGCACAACTATTCTTGCAGAGCCTTTGGTCAGAGAAGTATATCGGACTGCAATCAAAAGAGGAGCTCATGTCGAAACAGAGTTTTCATTCAGTGGGAAAAACAGAATGTTTCTCAATTATGCATCTGAAGTTCAATTGCAATATGAACCAGTCTTGTTCAAAAAAGCAATGGAAGAGTTTGATGCTTTCTTATCAATCCGTGCGCCTTATAATTTGAGGGAAGACCAGAATGTAAATGCTGAAGCAAGAAAGAGTAGATCAAAGGCTATGCATCCATTAATGACCAGCTATTTTGAGCGGACTGCAACTCGTGAATTAAAAAGATGTCTTTGTCAATATCCAACTCAAGCAAGTGCCCAGGAAGCAGGGATGTCTTTAGAGGAATACAGTGAATTTGTGTATAATGCTTGCCATTTGTATGATGCTGAACCAGCAGAGAGTTGGCTTGACATCAGAAAGAATCAACAACAAATCGTTGACTTTCTCAATCAACAGGATACCATTCGTTACAGCTGCAAGGACACAGATATTACTTTTAGTGTAAAGGACAGAGTATGGATAAATTCTGATGGACAAACAAATATGCCATCTGGAGAGGTATTTACTGGTCCCGTGGAGGATAGTGTAAATGGCGTGGTACATTTTAACTACCCGAGCATATATATGGGCAAAGAAGTAGAAGGCATCACGTTATGGGTTGAAAATGGTGAAGTCATCAAATGGGAAGCAGAAAAAGGTAAAGACATTCTTGACCAGGTATTTGCAATAAGCGGATCTAAATTTTTTGGTGAAGTTGCGATTGGGACTAATTATAACATACAACAAGCCACTAAGAACATATTGTTTGATGAAAAAATAGGTGGAACAATTCATATGGCTGTTGGGCAATCCTACAAACAGACAGGTGGTACCAATCAATCCGCAATACATTGGGATATGATTACTGATATGACCGACGGAGGGAGTATTTATGCGAATGGCGAGAAAGTGTATGAGAATGGTAAGTTTACTATTTTTTAATCAA
>CAYNMW010000159.1:0-5383 GCA_964398295.1 uncultured Saprospiraceae bacterium
ATCAGCAAGCGGGACGAATCAACTATGGTGACTTTCAAGCACAAGACTTGATTATACTGAATGAATTATCAAACATTTCATCTGGTCTGGCATCTTCTATTCAGAGCTATGTAGATGGTGGCGGCAATGTCTTGATTTTTCCAGGAAGAAATATTTCAAAGGAAGGTTACAATTCTCTACTCTCGTCCTTGAAGGCAAATACAATCGTCAATTCTGATGCAAGTGCAAAACAAGTTGGCTATATCAATACAGATGAATTTATATTCAATAACGTCTATGAACGCAATCAACGAAATATAAAATATCCAGCTACGAGTTTTCAATATGCAATGACGGCATTCCAAACGAATAAAGGAGAAGACCTTTTGCGCTATAGAGATGGAGCCAGTTATTTGACAAAATATGTTTTTGGTCAAGGCAACCTATATGTATGTGCTGCACCGTTGAATGAAAACGCAAATGATCTGGTACGGAATGCAGAAGTATTTGTGCCTATGTTATATAAAATGGGTATTTCAAAAGCGAAGAAAGACCAGATCTCATATACCATTGGTACCGACCAATTAATTGAAGTAGAGAATGTAGCAACTGATGGGGACATTGTATATAAGATGAGAGGTGAAGAAGAATTTATACCCGGCCAGTATAGTATCGGTGCAAAATCTGTTATTGATGTCAATGATCAGATCAAAGAGTCTGCCTTCTATTCGCTGCGCTTGAATGATACTGAATTGGGGAAATATGCCTTCAACTTTAATCGTCTGGAATCTGATCTCAATTATATACCCGAAACCGAATTAAGATCTTCTCTTGGCAGTATTGTCAATATCATCAGTAATGCAGATGCCGATAACTTGGTTGATTACATCAAAACAGAGGAAAGTGGCACAGCGCTTTGGAAGTGGTGTATTATGCTTGTATTATTATTTTTGGGACTCGAATCCTTATTACTACGATTTTGGAAATGACCATATATTTATAAGCAATGGATATCCTTCTGAAACAGGTTAAACTTATCGATCAGCGATCAAAACATCATAATAAGAAGGTTGATGTACTCATTCAAAAAGGAGTTATCGCAAAAATTGGGAAATCCATAAAAACGCCATCAAAAACAAAAGTCTGGAAAAAAAAGAACACACATGTTTCCATCGGTTGGTTTGATATTGGTACTCAGATCGGTGAGCCAGGATATGAACAACGCGAAACATTAGAGTCCATATCTAAGCTTGCAATCAAAGGTGGCTATACTGGCATTGCTTGTTTTCCGAATACAAATCCAACATTAGATCAGCAAGCAAACATTGCATTCATCATCAATCACGCTAAATTCCAACCGATTGATATTTTACCAATAGGTGCCGTCAGTAAAGCATGTGAAGGAAAAGAAATAGCAGAAATGGTGGATATGCATCATGCCGGAGCTGTTGCATTTTCGGATGGGGATCATACCTTACACCACAGCGGCATTTTATTACGAGCACTAGAATATGCCAAAGGATTTGATGGCTTGATCATCCACAAACCCGCTAACAAAGAAATTCAGTCCAATGGCGTGATACATGAGGGCAATACCAGTATACATCTGGGGATGCCTGGAATCCCATCGATTGCAGAATCCTTGACTGTGCACAGAGATTGTGAAATTTGCAGCTATGCAAAAGGGAAACTATTGATTCACAGCATTTCTGCTGCTGATTCAGTAAAAGAAATAAAGGCTTATAAACGTAAAGGACATCAGGTTGATGGTAGCATTCCTTACCTGAACCTTGTACACACTGACAAGCAACTTAGTAGTTTTGATGCCAATCTCAAAGTGATGCCTCCACTCAGGGCTGAGGCTGATCGCAAAGCTTTGGTCAAGGCAATTGCATCTGATGACATTACGGTAATCACAAGCAATCACCAACCATTAGAACCTGAAATAAAAGATAAAGAATTCTTCTATGCGCCTTTTGGTGCCATTGGATTACAAACGAGCTTTGCTGCCGTGAATACCTTTTGTGGCAAAGAGCTCGAATTAGAAAAGATGATTCACGCATTATCTGTTGGACCAAGAGAAGCATTGGGTATGACTGCTCCTACAATTGATGTAGGTTCTCAAGCAAATTTAACTCTATTTGACCCGAAGGAGAAGTGGACATTTACCAAGGATATCAATCAATCAAAGTCAGTCAACTCGCCATTCTTTGGTCACGAGTTTATCGGTAAAGTACAAGGGATCATCCATGAGAATTCACTTTTCCAATAGCTATCAGTATCTTTCGACATAATCAAACTATTAAATAAGATGGAAAACAACAATACACTATTTGAGCAAGCCGATACCAATGTGACTCCAATGAAAGCTGGACTTAAATACGGCTTGTACTTAGGACTAGCGATGGTAGTATTCTCCCTAATTGCTCATTATGGTGGTTTACAAGACTACAATTCTGTTGATATTGCAAATTCGTTTCTGGTAACTGCAATCACATACATCATCTTAGCAGTATTATTTTTCCTTGGGGTCCGATACTTTAAGAATAGCAATGAGGGTCAACTCACATTCGGAGAAGGTATGACAACAGCTATGTTTATCGGTGTCATTTCAGGTCTAATATCTGTCGTATTTACCTTTATTTTCTTCAGTTATATAGCTCCGGATGTCATGGAGTCCGTTACAAATGCTGCAATGGAACAAGTCAATGCTGATATGAGTGAACTATCAGAAGAAGAAAGACAGAAATCCCAAGAGATGATGGGTAGTGTGATGGGCATTATGCAATCACCTATAGTAATGGCAATGTCCACATTTGTAGCAAGATTATTCAGTGCAGTAATCTTTGGTCTCATAAGTTCTTTAATTTTGAAGACTGATTAATAACACGAGTTCCATCGAATGGATTTAAGTATCGTCATTGCTCTTCTCAACGAAGAAGAATCTCTACCAGAATTAGTCGATTGGATTGATCGCGTGGTCAAAGAAGCCAATCTAAGTACAGAACTCATCTTGATTGACGATGGCAGTACAGATACTTCCTGGCAAGTGATCAAGCAACTCAAGACGCAGTATAGTTATATCAAGGCGATACGATTCAGAAGAAATTATGGCAAGTCTGCTGCTTTGAATGTTGGTTTTCATAATGCAGCTGGAGCAGTTGTCATTACCATGGATGCTGATATGCAAGATAGTCCTGATGAGATACCAGCTTTGTATTCGATGATTCGAAATGACGGCTTTGATCTCGTATCCGGCTGGAAAAAGAAAAGGCATGATCCTATTGGAAAAACAATTCCATCCAAATTTTTCAATATGGTCACACGCCGTTTTAGTGGGATCAAACTACATGACTTCAATTGTGGATTAAAAGCATATGCAAACGAAGTGGTGAAAAACATAGAGGTCTATGGTGATATGCACAGATACATTCCGGTGATCGCCAAAATGAATGGATTTCACAAGATTACAGAAAAAGTAGTCGAACATAGGGCACGAAAATATGGGGTGTCCAAATTTGGCGTCGGTCGGATGATGTATGGATTTCTGGATTTATCTACAGTCTTGTTTCTAGGTAAATTTGGCAAAAGGCCCATGCATTTTTTTGGTACTTGGGGTATCTTTTTCATGTTTATTGGTTTTGCAATATTGTTGTATCTGACTATCGTAAAAATGATCTATCATACAGGAGGCATAGCAACCAGACCATTATTCTTTTTTGGAATTTTGACCTTGATCATCGGTACACAATTATTCGTGACGGGCTATGTCGCAGAATTAATCTCCAGAAATGCCGTCGATCGCAATACCTATAAGATTGCGGAAGAAATACAATAAATAAAACGGTTGAATAGCAATGAAGTATCTGTTCTTTATTCTTAGTATTCTAATAATTGGTGCATGCCAAACACAAAAAAGCAATGGAGAAAATCCAGAATCTTGTTTTGGTTTTGATCAACGGCAATGCGACGTGGATGCATTCGCCCAACTCATAAGAGGTGATAGTCAAGAGGCATTATTCACTGGAATAAGCACATATCTCACTAATGAAAATATTGATATACAACACATCCGCATCGATATGGACTTTCACGAAGTCGTGTGTGGAGCTTGTGAAGTATGTCCAAAACAGCATCGAATTTTCGTAAGTATTCCAAAGGAAGATGGGGCAAAATTACAAGCACTCAATTTGTTGAATCTGGACTCGATTCCCTGTGATGACTATTTTTAATGAGCGATAAAGCCATTCAAAATATTACAATTCTCGGGCCAGCACATCCATTTAGAGGTGGAATTGCAAGCTTTAATGAACGGCTTGCAACAGAATTGCAACGAGTAGGAAAGCGAGTAAAGCTGCTAACCTATACCACTCAATACCCTTCTCTAATCTTTCCAGGTAAGAATCAAATGACTACCGATCCTGCACCAGCAAATCTTGACATCAGTAGGACCTTCAGTACCATTAACCCTCTTTCCTGGAGATCTGCAGTAAGTCAAATAAAAAAAGAAAAACCTGATCTGGTCATCAGTCGATTTTGGCTGCCCTATACAAGCCTCTCCACCAATTACATTCACCGAAAACTCAAGGATGCTGACCAGATACGCCAGCTCTCTATCGTAGATAATCTCATACCTCATCAGAACATGCCAGGTGACAACTGGATGATCAATCAATTTTTACAATCCATTGATCACTATGTATGTCTATCAAATAGTGTACTTAATGATTTGAGAAACAAAAAAAACAATGCAAAGGCAACAGCAATATTACATCCGATATATGATCACTATGGAGACGCGATCAGCAAAGAAGATGCGGCAAATCTATTAGACTTAAATCCAGAATATAATTACTTACTCTTTTTTGGATTTATCAAACGGTACAAGGGACTTGATTTATTATTGGAAAGTCTAGATCCTTCTTTTCTTAAAAAACAAAACATCAGACTCCTCATAGCAGGAGATGTTTATGGTTCTTCAAAAGCCTATGATGACATTATTGCAAAAAATAAACTTGATGACTTTGTACACTTCCACAAAGCTTACGTTCCAAACGATAAAATAGCAGCATATTTTTCTATAGCGGATTTAGTGGTACAACCATACAGAACAGCGACACAAAGTGGTATCAGCCAAATAGCCTTACATTTTGAAAAACCTGTCCTTGTAACAGATGTTGGTAGTCTTGCCGATTTTGTATCTGATAAAAGGACTGGGTATGTTGTGCCTGTTGAGGTCAGTGCGATACAAAATGCTATTGAGACACATTTTACAAATGGCAATTCAGAAGAGATGGTGCAGTATATTCAAGAGGGGAAGAAAGCGTTTGGGTGGGATGTGTTTGCGAAGGAGTTGTTGGCGTTTGCGGAGGAGATATCCTAGAGTATATTTTCAAGTGGTTGA
>CAYNMW010000159.1:5483-9572 GCA_964398295.1 uncultured Saprospiraceae bacterium
GAAATATATTACACATTGCAAGGAGAAGGCTTCCACACAGGTAGACCCGCAGTGTTCTGTAGATTTAGTGGCTGCAATCTATGGTCTGGACGTGAAGAAGACAGACATAAAGCGATTTGTCAATTTTGTGATACAGATTTTTGGGGAACTGATGGCATAAATGGAGGCAAATATAGTGCAGAAAAGATAGCTGCTATTTGTGCCAAATTGTGGCCGATGAACCAGGAAAGCAGATTGGTAGTATGTACCGGAGGAGAACCAGCGTTGCAACTAGACGCCAACTTGATAGACTCCTTCCACAACGAAAATTTTGAAGTTGCAATTGAAACGAACGGAACCATTGCGCTACCAGATGGCATTGATTGGGTTTGCATGTCTCCTAAGGCAAATACAGAGCTCGTTGTGACAAAAGGTGATGAATTGAAATTGATTTATCCTCAGACAGGCATCTCACCCACTGATGTTGAGTCTTTTGATTTTGAGCATTTTTACTTACAACCAATGGATAGTCCTGCTTTATCTGACAACAGGATTAAAACAATCAATTATTGTAAGAACAATCCTCAATGGAAGTTGAGTTTACAGATTCACAAAGTCCTGAATATTCCTTGACTTAAAGTGTACATCCATTTATCAATGCATGAAATACAGCTCCAGATTCTACTTCAAATTCAGAGTCAATCTGTATATATGATCCTGCCTGAAAATGAACATCAGCATTAGTCGAAACCAACACATCAGTTGATGTAATTTCATTTACTACAAAATATTCACCATTCACTCCATTTTGAAAAGTTGTATCAACTAGATCCTCTTGATCTCTACACTGGTAATACATCCATTCGATACATTCAATATCTAAGGATGTCAAGCCAAAATTTGGCAGGTTGTTACCTGCATTCATTTGGCATAAGCCACCATTCATCAATGCAGTACATGTCCCAGAAATGTGATTTATATTTAGACCATGTAACAGTTCGTGCATAATCAAAGCTGTATAGTCATAACCTGAAAGGCATCCTATACCACTATTTAAAAATACATAAGATGATTTAGCTGCAACCCATTGATTTCCACATTGATCGGTGAGGCAAGGAGTCGTACCGAATGTTCCGCCTTTTCCAAGAGTGCCTCCACAATTGGGCGAAAGGTCTGTAAGCTCGTCACATGGATCATCAAAGTATATCCATATTTCATTTGCATCAGTTGGGTTGCAAATATTATTTGTGAGGGCGGCAACTTGTGAGCAGCCTGTTGTATTACAGTTTTGCACCATTGGAGATGCCAGGCTCATAGAGATACCATCCAGATTATCCAGAGTATTTATTGCATCAGTAAGGTAGTTGATTTCCATTGAAGTAGAGAGATCGTCATCTGCCCCACTTGCAATTTTTATCAAGAAATGCGTGTTTGCTGGATACTTCGCTGGTGATGGTGTGCCTCCCAAATTGCAGGTAGGTCCTAGCATACCCGGATCGCCAACTAAGGTTGTACAGTGAAAGGGAATGGTACAAGAACTTGATTTTTTTGCATGCACCCCAACCTGTGGGCTATTGTACTCAAATGCTTCAAAACCAGCTTTCTTCGTTTCTACAATTCCTGTTTTTAGTTGTTCTCTCAATTGACTACTGGTATATGAGCCCAATAATGAAGGATCAACAACATCAAGAAAACAGAGATCCAATACTTTTTCGGTTCTGACAAGCATACTCACATCATTCTTAATGACTTCCTGGAATACCGACAGAGCTAACATTCTGGGTCTGTAAAAACCATATTTATCTTTAAAGAGGAAAAGAAGATATTTTTCTCCGATGATGAAATTCACATCACCTCTGGTATTGGACCAACTGGACGGCGTGTGACTACTAAATTCTTTGAGCCTAATGTTAGATCGTACTTCTATCCCTCCTTTATAAGATTCTAGAACAGAAAAATTATTGATCATACCGAACTTATCAGCGTGAGAAACAACTTCTCCGTAGACTACAAACTCGGTTTGGTTAAATAGTTCCGCAAGATTAGCAGGAGGTACTATGGTAGTGGCTAAAGTAGTCCCAAAAGTAAAAATGAAGACAACTATTGATAAACAATTGCATTTAAACGTTAATAAACATCTCATACGGGCAAACGGTTGGTATAACTTACAAAATTGGTGTAATTTTATCTCAATCCAATCTTATCACCTTGAATTCAAGACTAAAAGTACTCACAACAGTTATAATTTGGGCATTTCTATGTCAAATGTATGGGCAAAATTCTTTGCGTACAAGTTTAATTTCAACGTGGACAGACACTACAGATCCAAATGTAGGCTATAATGATGTCTGGGGATACGTTGCACCTAGTGGTGAAGAGTTTGCTATTGTTGGTTCTCAAACAAAAATAAATTTCATTAATGTCACTAATCCGTCCAATCCGAATAGCGTGTTATCGTATCCGGGAGGAGGCAATGTTGTTTGGCGTGATATGAAAACCTATAGTCACTATGCTTATAGTGTTTGTGACGGATGTAGTGAAGGCATGCACGTTTTTGATCTATCTGCTTTGCCTAATGCGGTAACACACGTCAATCAGATTACCCAGCACTTTACTCGAGCACACAATATATTTATTGAAGGATCGAGACTATATGTTGTTGGTACGTTTGGAATCGACCTGATGATATTTGATCTTTTAGCAGATCCAGTTAATCCCACATTATTAGCAGCTATTGATCTTGATGCTCTTCTTGGCAATAGCTCTAATTTGCTGTATATACACGATATTTTTGTTCAACATAACATTGCATATGCGTCTCACGGCAATAGAGGAATGTATATTTGGGATGTTGCTGATCCACAAAATATATCATTGATTGCTGAAAATGACTTTGATGGTACATACAACCACAGCAGCTGGATTAGTGAAAATGGTGATTATTTATATGTAGCTGAAGAAGTACCAGTAGGCTTACCAATACGGGTAGTTGACATTACAGATATGGACAATGGAGAAATTCGAAATGCTGGTAGCTTCATTGATAATCTTGCACCTGGCAATACGGGCAATGTAACACATCACAACCCATTTGTCAAAGACGACTTATTGTATATTTCTAGCTATGAAGATGGTCTAAAAGTCTATGACATAAGGATTCCAGATTCTCCAGTATTGCATGCCTATTATGATACTTACCCAGATGACAATGCTGCTGGAATGTATAATGGTTATTTTGGTGCATGGGGAACATATCCATTTTTGCCATCAGGTAATATTTTAGTGTCTGATAGACAATATGGCCTACAAATCATTGATGTTGATAATATTGATTGTGATGGAACAGCCAGAATATTAGGTACAATTAGTGCAAGTGAAAATGAAAAATATTCATGTTGCATCATATCAGGAGCAGTATCCTCAATAAGTGGAATAGTTGACTCCAAATATACTGCTCAGCAATACATTCACCTTGATGTTAATTTTGAAGTTAAGGAAGGAGCTGTAGTGCTGTTTGATATAGAGGATTGTGAAAATTAAACTTTTCGGTAAAACGAGATTCTATTGTTTTTCTGCATTTTCCGATAATTGATTTTCACATGGTACAATTTGTAAATCAACTATTCTTCCATTGGCCCCATCAAGGCCAGGCAATAATTGGATACATCCATCTACTTAATACGATTCAGACTGTCCGTTAGGGACAGAATCGTTTCCATCCATAGCGACATCTTCAACACAGCTACCACATTCCGTTTGAATCGCCTTCTTGACCTTCTCTTCCCAAAATCTGACCCTGTGTGAAGCAATCACTAGTACTAACTGAGATTGAGGATGGATGTCCATAATAAGCCCAATTTCCATCCGCCATCTACCCACGAGGCATTAGCTGCAGCGTCAGATTTCAAAATGTAATTTTAGCTAGTACCTTCTGTAATGATCAATTTTTCTATAGTGAATTCGCTTTGCGCAAAAATTAATTGTGAAAACCATAATACCAATGCAAGCAAGAATAGTCTTGAGTTAAACATAGTAATTGTGATTGTGATTGTAGCAGCTATTGTTAGATAATTTGGAAGTATAATTGGTTATATCGTAAGTTACTATAAA
>CAYNMW010000160.1:0-1436 GCA_964398295.1 uncultured Saprospiraceae bacterium
CTTTAGAATGTCTAGTTTTAGCTAGAATAACTAATTTTTACATTCACATAACCCTAAAATATTTCCAATCGAAACTTATTCGATTGCACAAATATTTATTTTAATTCTAAACTCAAACGCTATGAAATTAAGAACGATTTACCTAATGATGTTCATTTTCTCCCTTGGTCTTTCGCAAAATGCCAGCGGACAATGTGGAGATCTTTATATAGAAGGTATTATTGACGCGACACTTACAGGTGGTACACCGAAAGGACTAAGACTATGTGCTTCTGCTAATATCCCTGATTTATCAATCTACGGAATTGAATCCATATCAAATGGAGGCGGATCTAATGGTGCAACGGAATATGATTTACCTGCTGAAAGTTTGAATGCAGGAGAATGTTTTTGGATATCAACGCAAACAACTCAATTTAATACCTGGTTTGGATTTGATCCATGTTACACAACGAATGTGGTCAACGTTAACGGTGATGATGCCTTTATTTTGTATTGCAATGGCAATGCGGTTGATGGGTTCGGTGATCCAGATACAGATGGTTCAGGACAAGCTTGGGAATATACTGATGGATGGGCTTCTGCTAGTGATCAAACGCAAAGTTTTCCTTTTGATAATACGGAATGGACTTATTCAGGGGCTAATGCCTTAGATGGAGAATCTGATAACGCTACCGCTACATCGCCGTATCCCAATACGGCTCAAACATGTCCTGCGCCTGTTTGTTCCATATCTGCTGTTGCAGTGGCTAATGACATGTGCACAGGAGCGGATTTTGTTTTCGAAGTTAGTTTTACAGTTGCCAATGGTAGTGGTAATTATGATGTAATTGATATTTCTAATGCTAATGCAGTTTTGGCTTCAGGAACAGCTTCGCCTATTACTGTAACGCTCGTTGGGAATACTTCAACAACGCCTTTTGATATTAATGTAGTTGATCAAGTGGATGGAACATGTGCAGGAACGATGGTTCAAGTAACACCCGATAATTGTGCGAATTGCACCATATCTAGTGCAGCCATATCCAATGATGGATGTGTTGGAGCAGATTATATATTTGATGTCAGTTTTACAGTTGCCAATGGCAGTGGTAATTATGATGTGATAGATATAACTAATGGCAACAATGTTATCGGAACAGGTACAGGGTCTCCAATCACAGTTACCTTGGCTTCAAATATTTCAACGGCTCCTTTTGACATAGTGGTAGAAGATCAAAATGATCCTACATGTGAAAGTGCTGCTGTTTCTGTTTTACCTATGGTATGTGCACAAAACGGAATGAACGGAATTAATTGTTGGGATTTAAATGGAGATGGTGTCAATGATCCTTTAGAAGACGCCAATGGAGATGGAAGTTATAATGCCTTAGATTGTCAAGGCGCAGATGGCATGGATGGAGCTGATGGTATGGACGGTGCTCCTGGTGCTCCTG
>CAYNMW010000160.1:1536-9566 GCA_964398295.1 uncultured Saprospiraceae bacterium
CATGGATGGAGCTGATGGTATGGACGGTGCTCCTGGTGCTCCTGGCGCAGATGGCCAAGATGGGGCAGATGGAGATGATGGTATCAATTGCTGGGACATCAATGGAGATGGATTTAATGATTTTTCAGAAGATACCAATGGAGATGGTATGTTTACTACTTTAGATTGTCAAGGTGCAGAAGGTGCTCCTGGTGCAGATGGTCAAGATGGGGCAGTAGGTATGGATGGCATCCATTGCTGGGATTTAAATGAAAATGGAATAGATGATCCAGACGAAGATAGAAATGGAGATGGGCTGTTCAATGTAAGAGATTGTAGAGGTCCCATTGGCATCCAAAATGGCATTTATACTGGAGATGGTACAACTCCTAATAATACAACAGTTACCATTTCAGATATTTTGAATTTTGACGGTGACATTGCACTGTCAGGAAGTATTTTTGGTCTTTCAGATGAAAGATTGAAAATTGAAAAAACACGCATTTTAAATGCTTTGGATCTGTTAACCCAACTTCACCCTAACACCTACAAGTTTGATGTAGAAAAATTTTCTCAATTGAATTTACCAGAATCACTACAGTATGGTTTGTTAGCACAAGAAGTAGAAGCGATACTTCCGGATTTGGTTTCAACAACCCAATTTAAAAATGGAGAAGCATTTAAATCCATTAACTATGATGCTCTTATTGCTTTAACGATAGGCGCAGTTAAAGAATTAAATGACAAAGTAGAAGAACAAAATCAAAAGCAAGATCAAAAGATACGCGAGCTTAGTATGCAAGTTGAACATTTGATAAAACTGCTTGAGGATAAATAATCAAGGATTTCATCTAATAACAAAAGGCTGTCTAACAACTGGGTAGCCTTTTGTTATTTTACTTTATTCTTTACTATTTGGTGAAGCTAGAAAAGCTAAAAAAGTTTTCTGCCAATTTAAATCAGTCAGCTAAAATCAGAAAGACCGTTGGAAGTTTATGAAGCTCAGGCTTTGAAGATTTCTTCCAATCCAAAACACTTTTTGTAATAATACTTTCATCAGGTGTTTTAACGGCAGTAGCTAAACAAAGCTTTGTATCAACACTCAAATAAGAAATCAAGGCTTCAAACATTTTATCATTTCTATAGGGAGTCTCCATAAAAATTTGTGTTTGATGATGCTTTCGACTTTCCTGCTCTAGTGTCTTTAATTGCTTTTTTAAAATAGGGATATTTCTATCTAAATATCCATGAAAACAAAACTGCTGACCATTCAAGCCACTTGCCATTAAAGCTAAAAAAATGGAAGAAGGACCAATTAGGGGAATGACCTTAATTTGTTTTCTGTGTGCGATGGAAACAATTTCTGCTCCTGGGTCTGCAATACCCGGACAACCTGCATCAGATAGCAGCCCAATAGATTTCCCCTCCAAACAAGGATCAAGATATATGGCAACATTGTCAGGCCGATATTTTGGACTCAACTCCATGATGTCTAATTCATGAATTTGATAAGGCGGGTTCGTTTTCTTAATAAATTGTCGGGCGGGTTTTGCTTGCTCCACGATAAAGTGCCGAAGCGAATGAATTACTTGTACCAACTCTTCATTCAAGTAGTCATTTTTAAAATCACCTAAGTCTGATGGGATCAGATATAACTTTCCTTTTGCCATAATATCGCACTAAACTACTAAAGCTGAAAGATTAATTAATATTAATCATAGGCTATTTAATGAAGATGCATATATTAGCGTTTTCAAAATATGATTCAAGAAACTTACACTATTAAATTGAGGCAATTCGAGGGTCCCTTTGACCTTCTTTTGTTTTTTATTCAGCGCGATGAATTAGACATCAATGACATTCCCATTGCAAAGATTACCGATGATTTTTTGCAGTACGTCAGAGAAATGGAGTCATTGAACATTGACCTCGCAAGTGAATTTATTCTAGTCGCAGCTACCTTAATGCGGATCAAAGCAAAAATGCTAATCCCGAGAAAGGAAATAGATGAGGCTGGAAATGAGATCGATCCTAGAGATGAATTAGTAAGAAGATTACTAGAGTACAAAAGATATAAAGAGACGATTGATTCTTTTAGAGAAAAGGAAGAGAATCAAATGAATAAAATGATTCGTGGCAATGTCAAAAAGGAATTGAAGTTGATTGCAGACAGTGCTTTGGTTGACATGGAGTTGGAATCATTGACGCTCTTTAAATTAATGAATGCCTTCAAGTCGGTCATGGAACGATTTGAAACAGAGCAAAATAAAGTTGTCCACACCATAGTAAAATATAAATACACCATTCAAGAGCAACAAGACTTTATTTTAGAAGTCGTAAAGCCTGGCAAAAGGACTCCCTTTGAAGTTGTTTTTGGTAAGTGTGACAACCGAATCCATGCAATTGTTACCTTTTTAGGAATGTTGGAATTATTAAATCTCCAAATGATTGCAATTATCCCTGGAGAAGGGATCAATAACTTTTGGTTGACCATTTAAAGACCTTTTACTTTATTAGTTAGTTTAATCAGTTTCATAAACGCTACCACAAAACGTAGAGTCAGTTTTTTTTTATACTTTAAAGTATAAAAATCAACTATGAATAGAATTTTACCCACACTAGCAATTCTTTGTTTATTTCAATCGGTTCAACTTCAAGCGCAAGTTGTAAATGACAGTTGTCATAATGCCATTGAAGTATTCATCGACCAGATTGAAACTTTTGATAATTCACTAGCAACAACTGACACCTTATTCCACGCAGTAAATGATTGTCCATCAGCAGGAACAGATTCCATTTATATGGATATTTGGTATAAATATACGGCCACCTTTACGGGAGAGATGTACTGGAATCTTTGTGGTTTTGGAACCTCTTTTGACAGTAGAATAGCCGTTTATAACGGCAACGCTGCTTGTCCATTAGGCCCAGATGATTTAATGACATGTAATGAAGATGGACTACCAGCTGAGTGTCCTAATTCTGAATCGCAATTGAGATTTGACGTAGTAGAAGGCGAGACTTATTTGATGCGATTAGGAGGATTCGGAACAGACTCAATGGTTTTTTCTGGAACAGGCGGATTTAATTTAACCGAAGCTGCGCCAAGACCAGATAATGATGATTGTTCAGATGCCATTGCCTTAAGCTTAGGGCAAGGTCAAACATTCACAAATATTGATGCCACGACAGACGGCCCTGTTCATTTGAATGATCCAGTATGTTTTGGTTTTAATGATAATACCATTCAAAATGATATATGGTATACATTCACCCCTGAACAAGATGGGACCTTATTATGGTCGACATGTGATATTGGAGGATTTGACACACGATTGGGGGTCTATGGTCCAGGTGCATCTTGCCCTCCACTAGCTGAAGATTTAATAGCTTGTGATGATGCAACTCCAGGTTGCGATGGATTTACCAATATTTTGTTTTTTGAAGTAGAAGCGGGGCTTACCTATCTGATGAGACTAGGAGGCTTTGGTGGTGCTACAGGGTCAGGAGCCTTTGATCTAACTTTCGAGGAGCAGCCAGATCCACCAGCAAATAATATGTGTGAGAATGCTGAAGAAGTAGCTTTGATTTCGCAAGAAGAAGCTGATGAGTTTGATATTGTATATTCTGGAACTGTCGAGAATGCAGAATATAATACAAGTGCCCTGCCATTATGTGCCACTTCTGAAGGAGAATTTCCAGACGTCTATTATAAGTTTAGCACGGAAGGAGAAGAGCAATTTGAAATCAGGTTTTTTGCAGGCAACGATGTTTCGCAAATATGGTATGAGTTTTTCACGGACTGCGAAATGCAGACGGTTGTAGATTCAACCTGCTTATTTATTGATCCAGCTAATGGCATCTTGTCAAGAGTAGATACGATTAATATTATTGGAGCTCCAGATGAGATTTATATGAAAGCAGCAGTTTCTATTTATTCTCCTCCTGGCCCATTTGATTTCCAAGTAGTAAGATTAGAAAGTGTAGGAACGCATAACCAACAAGATCCAAGTTTAGATGTAACACTCTATCCTAATCCTGTTAGAGATCAGCTGCACATAGATTTATCAGGAATCATAAATGAAGAAGTACAAATTAGTTTTTATGATAATCTTGGAAGAAAAGTATTGAGAGATTTATCTTACGATGAACTCAAAGGACAGGCAAATTTCGTCCTTGGTGTTTCAGAATTAAGTGAAGGAATATATTTTGCAAAGGTCCAATTGCAAGATGCTTTTAAAGTATTGAAATGGACAAAATCTAATTAGAAAATATAAAATTATACGATGAAAAACTTTTACATATTGTTGTTATTTACCATTAGCTCCTTAGTGGCTAACGCTCAGGTAGCCAATGATAGTTGTCACAATGCCATTGCCATTTTAATGGACGAGGTGGTAACTTTTGACAACACCTTGGCAACTACAGATACCTTGTTTCACCCAAATAATCCTTGCCCTTCATCTGGGACAGATTCACTCCATAATGATATTTGGTATGTGCATACTGCAACCATAACAGGCGAATTATTATGGAACTTATGTGGTTTTGGAACCACTTTCGATTCAAGAATTGCGGTTTATAATGCTGCGGCCACTTGTCCATTGAGTGACAGTGATCTTTTAGCATGTAATGAAGATGGAGATGCGACATGCACCAACTCAGAATCACAAGTTAAATTTGATGTTGTTTTAGGCGAAACTTATTTAATGAGACTTGGTGGTTTTGGTACCGACTCAACCATCTTCACTGGAACAGGAGGATTTATTTTATCTGAAGCACCTCCAACACCTGACAATGATGATTGCGGAAGTGCTACTGCTTTGAGCTTAGGGTCGGGACAAGCCATCAATACCTTAAATGCAACTACGGATGGTCCAGAACATCCAAATGATGCAGCTTGTTTTGGATTTGGTGACTTGGGTATTCAATCTGATGTTTGGTATACCTATACTTCAGAATTTACGGGTACTATTAAATGGACGACTTGTAATACAGTTTCTTTTGATTCAAGATTGGCTGTTTATTTTCCTGGGACTGCCTGTCCTCCTATAGATACAGACCTGATGGCTTGTAATGATGATGATAGTAATTGTGATGCTTTTACAAGCACGCTATTTTGGGATGTAGTTGAAGGCGAAACGTACTTAATGAGAATTGGTGGTTTTAATGCTGCTACTGGTACAGGCACGTTTGATCTTATAGCTGAAAATATTCCAGATCCACCGGCTAATGACGATTGTGTAAATGCGGATACAGCATTTATCATTTCAGCAGAAGTAGCGGATGAGTTTGATATCGTGTTTTCAGGAACAACGCAAGATTGCTTAGAATCTGATTTTCCAGCACCTTGGTGTACCAATGGACAAGGAACCTTTAAAGATGTCTTTTATAAATTCAATACTGAAGGTGAAACAGCAATCGAAATTCGATTTTTTAAATCAGCATTGGACTTAGGTTTTAATGTGGAATTTAGAGATGATTGTGGAAATCAAATACCATTTCCTGATAGTTTAGCTTGCTTTAGAGCTGATCCGGATGGACCTTCTACTATTGTTGATACATTGAGAGGTTTACCAGCTACACCGACCGATATGATCATGAGAGTATCAGATGATATATTTTCACCACAAGGACTCTTCGACTTTCAGTTGGTAAGATTTGAAGCAACAGGAACAAAAGATGTTAATGAAAATATTGCATTTGATGTATATCCGAATCCAGCAAGTGAAACACTGAATGTAAGGATTCAAGAAGAACTCAGTCGAGATATGATGCTTAGTTTCTACAATAGTATGGGACAAAAAGTATTAGCTGACATTCCTTCTGCATCTTTAAGTCCACAACAAATAGTGCAAGTAGATATCACGAGTTTGAGCTCAGGTATATATTATACAAAACTATATGTTGATGGTACATATAAAGTGCTCAAGTGGATTAAGCATTAGAAGCGAAATAATATAGAGAAATAAAAAAAGACAGCATCAGTGATGTTGTCTTTTTTTATTTAAACGATATC
Organism: uncultured Saprospiraceae bacterium; assembly: GCA_964398295.1. GTDB lineage: Bacteria > Bacteroidota > Bacteroidia > Chitinophagales > Saprospiraceae > CALFUK01. The sequence continues at coordinate 7,535 of CAYNMW010000160.1, forward strand.
TTTTTTGCAAAATATAAGCCTTTGAAAAATTATTATTGGGTCGAATAATATATCTAAACTATTCACAAAACATATTGGTTTTTGATCAATGAAAACCTATCTTTGCAGCGCTTTTTAAAAAGGCTTAATTTCAGCTTAACATATGTCAAATAAAGGAAAAGTAATTCAGGTAATTGGACCAGTCGTAGATGTGAGTTTTGCCCAAGAAGGATCAAAACTCCCAGAAATTTTAAACGCATTAACCATAGAAAGACCAGGCGGTGATCTTGTTCTTGAATGTCAGAAGCATTTAGGAGAAGATAGCGTGCGTGCCATTGCGATGGACGCCACTGATGGATTGGTTAGAGGAATGGACGTTGTAGACAACGGAAAGCCTATTTCTATGCCTATAGGTGAAGCGATTAAAGGAAGACTATTTAATGTAATTGGTGAAGCTATTGATGGTATAGGAGAAGTAGTTAAAGATGAGAATGCTTACCCAATTCACAGAATGCCTCCTAAATATGAAGACCTTTCGACAGAGAGTGAAGTACTCTATACTGGAATTAAGGTAATCGATCTAATTGAGCCTTATGCAAAAGGAGGAAAAATTGGACTCTTCGGTGGAGCAGGAGTAGGAAAGACCGTATTGATTATGGAGTTGGTAAATAATATTGCAAAAGCCTATGAAGGAATTTCTGTATTTGCAGGAGTTGGAGAAAGAACAAGAGAGGGGAATGATTTACTTAGAGAGTTTTTAGAGTCTGACGTAATCAACTATGGAGAAGGATTTAAACATTCCATGGAAGCAGGCGGATGGGATTTATCTAAAGTCGACATGAAAGCTTTAGAAACTTCAAAAGCAACCTTAGTATTCGGACAGATGAATGAGCCTCCTGGTGCGAGAGCGAGAGTGGCATTATCAGGATTGACGATGGCAGAATACTATAGAGACGGAGATTTAAATGATCCAACAGGCGGAAAAGACATCTTATTTTTCGTTGATAATATATTTAGATTTACCCAAGCAGGTTCTGAAGTATCTGCCCTTCTAGGAAGGATGCCTTCAGCGGTAGGTTACCAACCTACACTTGCAACGGAGATGGGTTTGATGCAAGAGCGTATTACCTCAACTAAGAGAGGATCTATTACATCTGTACAAGCAGTTTATGTACCTGCGGATGATTTAACAGATCCAGCACCAGCAACTACCTTTGCCCACTTGGATGCAACTACAGTACTAAGTAGAAAATTAGCTTCCTTGGGAATTTATCCAGCGGTGGATCCATTGGATTCAACATCAAGAATTCTTGAGCCTGCAATTGTAGGTGATGAGCACTACAATACAGCGCAGAAAGTCATCAACATCTTACAGAGATATAAAGAGTTGCAAGATATTATTGCCATTCTAGGGATGGAGGAATTATCTGATGAAGATAAATTGGTTGTAACAAGAGCAAGAAGGGTACAAAGATTCTTATCTCAGCCTTTCCACGTTGCAGAGCAGTTTACAGGATTAGAAGGAGTATTGGTTCCTATTGAAGAAACCATTAGAGGATTCAATATGATCCTTGATGGAGAAGTGGATCAGTATCCTGAAGCAGCCTTCAACTTAGTAGGTAATATTGACGATGCTATTGAAAAAGGAAAGAAATTGATTGCTGAAGCAGAAGCAAACGCTTAATTATGAATCTATTAGTCCTTACACCAGAAAAAGAACTTTTTAACGGAGCTATAAAAGCCGTTAAGGTACCTGGTACCACTGGTGAGTTTGAGATTAGAGAAAATCATGCTTCTATCGTTTCTTCCTTAAGAAAGGGTCCAGTTAAGATTACTAACAGCTCAGGTCAAGTTGAAACCATTCCAATCAAAAAGGGATTTGTTGAGGTAATCAATAATGAAGTTTCCATTTTAGTACAGGCTGCTGACGAAGCAGGAGAATAAACGACCGATTCAGCGTGAAGCGTAACCACGCACTCAAACAAAGTTTTTATTTTTGCTAAAAAGCTAAAAAGCTAAAAAGCTAAAAAGCTAAAAAGCTAAAAAGCTAAAA
>CAYNMW010000161.1:0-9550 GCA_964398295.1 uncultured Saprospiraceae bacterium
TTACCTAATTGTGCTGACCAGACACAAAGTACCTTCTCATCAACCATAACAGGTGAAATAACAGATAATGTAGAAGATGATTTGTTGTTGATGGAGGATATGCATATCACAGCGAGGCAAGTTCCTCTTAATCAATTCAATGGTGCTCCAAACGATGCTTGGCGTGCAGATTTACATGTATCACCGTCTATTGAGGATTGTAATTTAATGCTCAATATAGATAGCGAACTAGCTTATCTCATTACCAAAATTGATGGTACATATGATTGGGAATTTGCAGATTTGCTTGTCTATTTTTATACCGTATCTAGTGGACAATTGGTTGCACAAAGAATCACATCTTTTCCTGCAGCTGTTCCACCAAATGCACAAATACTGGTACAAGCTTCTCACCCTAATGCTGAAGGATCGTATTCACTCAGCTTTACTGGTGATTGCTTTGGCGGTCTTGAAAACAATACCTGCATCAGACAATGGTTCATCAGTAGTATGGACTATGGTGTAAAAACAGAAGAGCTTGTCCTGGAACAAACGTTCAAATTTGAAAGTCTGGATCTTGAGACTATCAGTTGTGCACAATCAAATTTTGTTGTTGGTTGTCATGTCGATAATCACCCGGATTCAATCTATGCATACTTTAAAGAAAATGTGTCAGATTCTGCAGCTATCGTCAATGCATATCCGCACATTGTCACCGATAAAAGAAAATTAGGAATCATCAAAATCGATTCTCTAGTGCATGAAGAGATTGTAATAGATACAACTCATGACAATGTATTTCTTGGTGGCGAATGGGTTTTACTCCCTATTGTCAACAAGGAAATAAGAGATACAATTATAAAAGTTGAAAGAGAAGTAAGTGTACCTGTCATTATTCCTTTCCAGGAAGGGTCTCACAATTGTAATATAGTAGTCGCAAGAGATGATGTAGAAGTACCAATTTGTGGGTATGGCACCAAAGGTTCACACAAAGTCGTCAGAACATGGAGTATTATTGACTGGTGTTCTGAGGAAACAAAAATCTGTACGCAAGTATTTGAAGTCAGAGATGATGAAGCGCCAGAATTTACAATGATGCAAGATTCATTGACTATTGGCATTGATCCATGGCAATGTACAGCAACTCTATTCATTCCACCAATCGAAGTGACGGACAAATGTCAATCGGATATTGACCTGAGTACCAATACGGATATGGAAGTCCATATTATAGTAGAGAATGCTATCACCAAAGTTGTTATTGAAACAGAACGGATTTGGTTAAATGATGTAACCGTCACTTCCGACATTCTGGATGCATACGGCGATTATCCATTGGGATTAACGCAACATGTTGACACAGGTAAATACTGGATATCGTATACTGTATTTGACGAATGTGGAAATCAATCTGATACTCAGCGCTTGTGGCTTGAGGTGGTTGATGATGTCCCACCAGTTGCTATCTGTCCTGAAGAATTGGCAGTAACGTTGATCGCAGATGGAGTTAGTCATGATGATGCAACTGCTAAAGTATTAGCTGCTGCTTTTGACAATGGCTCCCACGATGCAGGTTGTAATGAAGTGTTTTTTAAAGTGATCCGATTGGATGAATTGCAATCAGCAAACTCTAATGATTTCGGTTTTCCTATCGCATGTGAAGGTCCAGATGCAATTGTAGCTAGTAACGTAGATAAATTTGGCAATGCACAAGACTCTACTTGGTTGGTCTATTTTGATGACCATGTTACGTTTTGTTGCGGAGATAATAATGTAACTGTTGTGTTGCGTGTATTTGATGAAGACCCGGGTCCAGGCCCAATAAGCCCATCTGATTTTAGAGGAAGTTTTAATGACTGTCATGTCACAGTCAACTTGAAGGCGCAGGTACCATCACTTCGAACTTGTGCTCCTGTAAGATATGTCGATTGCAAAGATGATCTTCATGACATGTCGTATATGGGCATGCCTAGTCTATACGCAACATGCATCAACAATGGTGTCTTGTATAATGATATTGACCTTGGGGATCCTTCTTGTAATAAAGGGAGAATAGAGCGTGAATGGTACTATGATTCTAATGCAGATGGTCAGCTTAATGATGACGACGAATATTTATGTAGTCAGGATATATTCATGACTGCAATAAGATTTGATCCGACTACCATTAAATGGCCTGCACATTATACTGGTGATCTTGTCACTGGTGTACGCTTAGATCCTGATCATGAAGGAGTTTGCCATGAAATCGGTTATGAAGTTCAATTACCTTCTCCGTTCGATTGCACTGATGATATTGATCTTTGCATTCCTGAATGGGTTGAAACCAGTTGCGGATTAGTAGGCTATAATGTTGAAAGAGATACACTTGATGTTCCAAATTCTGGTGGTTGTTCAAAAATCATCAACAGATGGACAATTATTGACTGGTGTAATTATGATGCAAATCAAAATAGTTCTGCATCCAATCCATACACTTCTAATGTTGAGGCAGTCCAGGACAAATGTTCTAGTGAAGGATGCCTCGCCACAGAAGAACATGGCGTTTACTATAGGTACAAGAGAACCAGCAATTCCAATGGGCAGGATTCTGCTGCAATCGTATGGGATGGTTATTATACATTTGATCAAGTTGTCGTCATTGTTGATGAAGAAGGACCAGTTATCGATCCTTCTGTTACTGTTGAGCGAGACCTAATTGGCTCTGAATGCAGTGGTAGTATCACCATCACCAAACATGCTGAAGATAGAGGATGTATCTCAAGACTTACTTGGGATGTTGTTATCCAAAATAGCATTGGTGACAATGTTGCAGAACACAGAGCTTTTGGTAGTGATCTGTCATGGGATGTTAATAATATTGCAGCAGGTATTTATACAGTAAAGTATACCATACGTGATGGTTGTAATAATAGAGCTACACAACAGGATACCTATATCGTGAAAGATGATCGAGCACCTACACCCTATTGTATTTCTGGAGTTTCTACTGCAGTAATGCGAGGTGATGGTCGGGTTGTCATTTGGGCTAGTGATTTCGATTTGGGTGGTTATGACAATTGTGATGATCGTAGTCTCTTGCGGTTCACATTCAATGATGTAGATCCTGCAGAAGATCCTGACTTTGATGAGTCAACGAGAAGCTCTTCAATCGTATTTAGCTGCGAAGATTTAGAGCAAACTGGACTTTCAGTACTCGAGTTGCAAGTATACATTTGGGATACAAACAACAATAATGATTTCTGTACTGTGTCACTGCGTATTGATGACAATAGTGCTAACTGTGATGAATATACGTCCGACAATACAGACGGAGACAACAGTAACGATCAGGATGATAACACTACAGAGGACTCTCCCGAGTCAGGTACATCTGTCAGAATTGGAGGTACCATTAGTACTGTCGCAGATAATCTAATTCAAGGTGTTGAGGTGAGCCTTAATAGTAATCAGGTTGGTTATCCAAAAGACATGGTCAGTGAGTCAGGATTATTTACTTTTGAAGCAAATCCAATAGCATACAACTATGTTGTTTCAGCGAATAAGAATGATAATTATTTAAATGGTGTAAGTACACTTGACTTGGTGTTGATCCAACAGCATATTTTGGGTCTTGCTCCTTTACAAGATGGCATTAAGATTATTGCAGCTGATGCCAATAATGATCGTTCTGTATCAGCTATTGATATAATTCAATTGAGACAATTGATACTAGGCTTGACAAATGCATTACCTAATAATGACAGTTGGAGATTTTTAGAAGGTGGAGAGTTTATAGACCAAACGAACCCTTGGCCATTTACAGAAGAAATATTGATTCGTTCATTAAACAAGCATGAGCTAAATTTAAATTTCGTCGGTATCAAAGTAGGTGATGTAAGTGGAAATGCAATTGCTAATCGTCTGCAGTCAACAGAAACCAGAAGTCATGGAATAGCTACACTTACTACTCCGGATAGACAAGTGCAAAAAGGTGATCTTGTAAAAGTTGCATTTGAATCTGGCACAGCCAATGTCAACGGATTCCAACTGAGTTTGGATATGGACAAGTTATCGCTTCAAGATGTAGTCAGTGAGCAATTTGCAGTTAATACTGCTAATTACACCATTGTAAACAACAAGCTTAGAATGAGTGTAAGTCAGGCTACCGGACATCCAACAAATCCTGCAGTTTTTGAAATGACAGTTTTGGCTAAGGAATCTGGTATGCTATCACAACTAATTGATTTGGACAATAGCTTTTCATCAGAAGCATATGTGTCGAATACCAATGAAGTATATTCTATAGAATTGGAATTTGAAACACTAATAGATGAAGGAATGCGGGTCTATCAAAATACACCAAATCCATTTAGTACAAAGACTATAATTCCTTTTGAACTTAGCACTGATGATGTGGTCTCTCTCCATATTTACGATACATCTGGAAAGATGATTTACAGCAAGACAGACTCTTACAGAAAAGGATTGAATAATATAGAAATACATAAAGATGAACTTAGTACAACGGGCATATTGTACTACCAAATACAGACTGATGATTATTCTACTTCAAGCAAGATGATTCTTGTGGAATAGAGAATAAGATTCATTCTTATAGCAAGTTCTGAGCATGAGTTTAATGCTTCCTTTCTTATATAGTGAGGAGGCATTTTTTTTATTTTTAGTTTATGAAAGACATTCTTCTTATTAATGGTCACCCTGATAAAGAGAGCTACAATTATGCTCTAGCAGAATCTTATGCTAAGGGTGCATTGAAAACTGGAAATAAGGTAACTACACTTAACCTAGCCGATCTAAGTTTTAATCCTAATCTCGCATTTGGATATCGCAAGCGGACAGAATTAGAACCTGATTTACTAGAAGCTCAGAAGATGATAAAACAGGCTGATCATATTGTATGGGTATATCCAGTTTGGTGGGGCTCCTACCCTGCTTTGCTGAAAGGCTTTCTCGATCGCGTTTTATTGCCGGGCTATGCTTTTGAGAAAAGAGAAGGTTCTGTATGGTGGGACAAGTTCTTGACAGGCAAGACTGCACGGATCATTTGTACGATGGATCAACCTACGTGGTATTATAAATTGATGTATAAAGCGCCCTCTCATCATGCAATGACCCAATTAACATGTCATTTCATTGGAATAAAGCCTGTGAGAATCACCGCAATCGGTCCGATCCGGTTATCAACCGATGAATTTCGAAGCAAATGGCTGAAAAAAATCAACATTTTAGGCGAAAAAGCTAAATGATATTAGAACATAATATCATATGTCAATTATATGTAGAGTCTTAGAGGTCTAGTTGTAGAGGAAAACCTTTTCATAATACATATTTGATTATCTATATTTGTTATGCAGTTAAAGGTGTTAATTAATTAAAAAGAGTCTCTTGAAATGTCAAGAGGCTCTTCTTTGTTTAAAAGGTGTGTTTACTTTGCTTATTTAAGGTTTAATGTGTGATCGGTATCAATTTACCAACGCTTCCTTAGATCAATTAGCACAATTCTGCGCGGTGAGGACAATCACAGAACCACTGACAACTTCAAATCCCGGTTTTAATTCAAGTTTATTTGTTGCGCTCCAATATACTTTTGCTGAATTCCTTACACTTACTTCTCCAGAGGTTCGTACAAATGAATTTGCATTTCTGACGTCATCATTTACAATATCTGAAGTGTATGTTTTATTTGCCATGCAATCACAAGCTTGACAATATGGACCTCCGCAATCAACTCCTGTTTCTCCTCCATTCAACATACCGTCTTCACAATCAAAAACAGTAAGTCTTGGATTGGTTACATGACAAGTGTTATTTGTCTCGCTAAGCTCATTATTATCTACTTGCTGATAATCGACAATCATCCCCAAATAGTATTCGCCGAAAGGTATGTCATAATTGGACAAACTAAAATTGAATGATTCATTACTGGTAGAACCAGGTGCCAATGCTCCAACAAAATCTGACCCTATAAAAATATCAGAAGTGGTTATCGTTCTATTCATTGACAAATAATAACCAAGTCGGACAGCTGGTGAGTTTGCATCTCCTTCATTCTTCACCACAATTCCTGACCCACTTATATTGGTGTTGGTGATGTTAACCGTTCCACAATTGTCGACAACTAGATCTGAAAAACAACCGGTGCATGATCCACCACAGTCTACCCCAGTTTCGTCACCATTCTGTATACCATCATCACAAGAAGAGATTACCAATCTAGGAGACGAGAAAAAACAAGTGTTGTTAAACTCATTAGTCTCATTCAGTTGACTGTTGTAGTCGGCAATCATACCGACATAATACTGCCCAGGAGCTAAATTTAAATTATCGATAATCACATTAAAATTTTCTGACGACACCTGACCTGGATTTAGCCCTGTTACAAAGTCAGTAGTAATCAAAATATCGGAAGTTGTAATGCTCGTATTTGTTGACAAAAAATAACCTAGAGTAGAGGCCCCACTTGAGCCTGAACCATTATTCCTAACTTCTATACTAGAGACAGCGATATTGTCTGGCGATATCACCATAGTACCACAATCCTGCATGACTAAATCAGGGAGGCAATTGGGGCAATTGGGACCAGAGCCACCACAATCTACTCCTGCTTCATCTCCATCTCTAATGCCATTAGAACAATAGGTACAAGAATTATCGTCATTAACTGCACTAGGGTCATAGTTTTCTGCTGCCTGATCTGTACAGCCTGGAATTGGCGCTACATTATAGACATGATTGACACATGCTAAGTCTAAGTTGCTGATGGAAGCACTTGCACAACAGGATACACCCGCCATATTGGCTTGAGTAACGGAAGGATCCATATGAAAAAAGCCAATAGCATGGGTTAACTCATGAGTCATCAACAATGTAAAATTTGATTCGACATTATTTCCTGTGAAGACACCACAATTACAAGCCCCTGCGCCATTGTTAACAATCACATACCCATAAGCTGTTTTAGAATACAACTCTCCGTTGTATTGGTGGGTTGTACCCGTAAAAAAGAAGAGACCTCCTAATGCAAGTAAGCCATTGCAACCGCTTAAGTTTGGGATTTGATTACACGGATCATCAAAAATGACTGCAATAGATCGTTCGCCATTCAGGTTATTGTCAACGAAACTGGTAAAATTGCCATTTGATGCGCTTCCTCCAGCACAATTAGGATTGTAATTATTGAAACTACCGCCAATATTCATATTCACACCCAAATAATTTGAGGTCAAATAATCCACCGCTGTATTCATTTCATTCGCAATATTAGAACATCCAGAACCTGAACTTTCGTAATAAACCGGAAGTGGTTGAGTCTCCATATTTTGCCATCTCGGTGGAGGATTTACTGGAAAGAGATTACAATGTGAGGGAATTGCTTTATGCGCTACAGACTCAATATTTGTAAATTTATTAGACGCTTTTGCATTTTTTGCTTCCCAATTTTTTTCAAAAGTGACTACACTTCTCAATTCAGAAAGCAACTCAGCAGTGTGATACACATACAGTGGCTCAGCTTGCTGCTCTACTTCCGCGATATTGAGCAAGCCTTGTTGATAGATAGGTACCAAAACAGATTCACCCTTTACCTCTTGTTCTTCAAACAGATAGTATGATACACAGGAAGTTATCCAATTTCCATTAGGCGTTTGACGTAAAAAGAGAAGGTAAGTCGATCCTTCATTGAATTTTACTTCTCCTGCTACACTTCTATATTGGCCCAGTTTTATTTCACTAAAATACCGAACAGGTATATGCTCTCTATTTTCACCTTTGATGGTTTGTAGTATCTCAAAATTTTGAAAATAGCTTAAATTTTCACCTTCAATCTCCTGCGTAATGTCAATAGCCCTAGCGTAATAAATAGCATCTGCAGCATAACTTAGCTCTCCCAAATCCTTGTAAGGAGAGATTGTAGTTGCAAAAAGCTGACACACAAAATGTAATAAAACTGCTGCTAAAAAAACTCTTCTCATTGTCTCTTTCGATATATAAATTATACACAAATTGCAGGAATCCTGCTTCTTTTAGTCCGAGATTATAATTAGGAATTAAGGTTCGTCAAATATAACAACTACAGCACTATTTGGTAATGGAAAATGTGGAAGTTATGACTGAAACAAAAGTAATTAAACAATTGATAAGCAAATTAGGGAAAACCCTTGCAAAGAAGACTTACATGCTTAAATGTCTGGATGATGCACGTGTATGTCTTCCATTCGACTTATTGGAACTGCGCCGACTTCAATAAAAGCTTCAGAAGGAGTATCTCTTGCATAGCCAATGCAAGCCATGCCAGCACGTTGGGCAGCAGTTGCACCACTGATACTGTCTTCAATTACGAGGCATTGTTCAGGAGTTACATTAAAGTACTCTGCTATGTGGATATATAAATCAGGTTCTGGTTTCCATTTTTGCACATCGTAGGCGGAGAAAATATGTTGGTCTTCAAAAAATGAATCCAGTCCTGTTACTTCGAGATTTAATCTGATTTTAGAATGGGGACCATTTGAGCCTACACATTTAGAAACGTTCAATTTGGATAGAAGCTCAACAACACCAGGTATAGGTTTCATTTCATTTCGATATGCTTCGAAAGATTTTACTCTATATTCTTTTTCGATATCAATTGGAATCTCTCCAATCTTACTCTCCACAAATTTGAGTGTCTTATCCATAGATCCTCCTCGTAGCGTATCAAACACATCTTGTGGTGACATGTCAAGTCCTATTGATCTGAAAATAGTTGATAATACCTTACTTGATACGAATTCACTATCTACCAATACGCCGTCACAATCGAAGATTACCAACTCCTTTTTCATCCCACAAATGTAGTTGAAATTACTCCTCAAAATGTTATTGTATCTTTATTTAAATTTTAATAATGAATAGTCAAATCATTCCAATTATGAAGATATTTACATTCATATTCTGCGCTGCTATAATAGGAATAGGTTGCAACCAACAAGCACCAGAGCCAAAATTGAACGATGAAAATCTCAGCTATTTTGGCGAAAAAATTTCTTCTGATGGAGCGATCAGCTACGATGAGTTTTATACAAAGCTCCGATCTGTAGACAATCTTGATAATGTCAAAGTAAAAGCCAAGGTGACAGGAGTTTGTCAAGCTAAAGGATGCTGGATGAATCTTACCTCTGACAAGTTGGTTTCAGAAGAACAACTATTTGTCAAATTTAAAGACTACGGATTTTTTATGCCTAAAGATATTGCAGGACGAGATGTCATTGTAGAAGGAAAAGCTTACAAAGAAGTGACAAGCGTAGATGAACTCAGACATTATGCGGAAGACGAAGGCTTGCCAGAGAAGGACATTCTTGCGATTACAGAACCTAAAGAAGAGTTGAAATTTATGGCCCATGGGGTGATATTATTAAACTGATTTCGACTATACCCAATCAGTAATTGTAATTGGTCCCGACCCATTGGAAAAGTAATATATTCGATCAGGTATCCAATGGACTTCATATTGGATCCAATGGGACTCGACTCAATGTAGTTTAGTTAAGGAAAATACCCCATTAGGGGTATCATATTAATAGCAGCGCATGTT
>CAYNMW010000162.1:0-9481 GCA_964398295.1 uncultured Saprospiraceae bacterium
TGTATAATAATACAAAAGCTAATTAAATTCTGTTGTAAAATAAAAAGTTCGCGTTATGTAAAGTCTGTTTGTAAAGTTATTTCAATATTACAGAATTAATTTCGGAATAAATAAATTTATTTTAATAAATATTTAATTTTTAATGCAAGTGGTTGAAACCACTTGGACTTAATAAGAATAAAAAATAATTACGTCTAAGGTCTTCCGCTTGCTATCGGGATGCATTGAATAAATGCAAGTGGTTGAAACCACTTGGACTTAAATAAATTCATTTTTACTCCAACTCCTCATAACACCCATCACTAAATCCAGGTGTACAAAAACAAAGAAAGACTAAATCCTCCGTCCCCGAATTGCGAATGCGCTGTGGCATATCCGCAGGAATTCGGACAACATCATTTGCAGAAACATCACGGACAAAATCTTCGCCTAATTCTATTTGTCCTTCTCCTGATAGGATGTAATACAATTCAGTGGTGCCTTTTAGGCGGTGCCAGGCGGTAGTGACACCGGGTTCTACTCTGGCACGGGCAAGGGACTGGCTGCGGTCATCTGACTCGTTGAGCAATTCCAATATGTGGCAGCGCTCTTCGGTGAAAAATTCTTCTTCTGGGTTGGTGTGTTTTATGCGTCTGTCCATTATAGCGGAACTTAGGGTTTTATTTTTTTGACGCCAGGTTGTAATAGTTCGAAACCCTCTTCTTCTTTTTTGAACTTGACGAACTCGCGGACGTCTTTTAATAACTGTTTGGCATCGTAGACAATACCATCTTTAATGGTATAACGCACGCCGCCAACTCGGATGACATCATTGTCTTCCGTCAATTTAATGGCACCAGTTCCATATAAAACTTTTAAGTTTTGGAGAGGGTTTTCGTCGATGATGATGATGTCTGCTTTTTTACCAATTTCGATACTGCCTATCTCGTCGTCTGCGCCAAGTGCTTCTGCTCCATAGAGTGTTGCTGAGCGAATGACTTCTAAAGGATGAAAGCCGGCTTCGCGCAACAATTCCAATTCTCGGATGTAGCCAAAGCCATACAACTGAAAAATAAAACCAGAATCCGATCCTGCCGTTACTCGTCCTCCACGATTTTTATATTCATTGACGAAGGTCATCCACAAATTATAATTCTCGCGCCAGTCGACTTCTTCTTCTGTTCCCCAAAAATGCCAATACGATCCGTGTGATATTTTACTCGGTTGGTAGAATCGCCATAAACTCGGAATGGTATACTCCTCATGCCATTCCGCTCGACGGGCACGCATCAAATCACGACTGGCTTCATAGATGTTGAATGTCGGGTCAAGAGTAAAATCAAGCGCCAACAATTCTTCCATGACTGTATTCCAATGTAGCGTATGTGGTTTGGCAGCTTGCTTCCATAAACGACCTGCTTCTCCAAAACGATCTTGCTCATTTTGATAATTGTAGTCCAATGGATAATTCTGGATGGTTTGATTTTCGAATAAGGCTTCTGGTAAACCATACCAATGTTCCATCGATGTCAAACCAGCATAGGCGGAATTCAACACGTTCCATCTGCCGACTTCTAGTTGTGCATGATGACAAGCGGAGCGCAAGCCCAATTTTTTATTTTCTTCTAAAGCGGGACCAAATAATTTTGGAGGTAAGCCAAAGAACTTAATGCCGTCTGCCCCTTTGTTGGCGTTATCTCTGACCCATTGCCGTGCTTGCTCTGGTGTGCTGATGGGATCGTACTCACCAGCTCCGAATGCAGTGTAGGCAAAAATTCTGGGCGCTGTGATCTTACCTTCTGCACTAAGTCTTTTGTGTTTCAATACCCAGTCGAGACCATTGCCACAAGAAGGATCTCTGATCGTCGTAATGCCATGACCCATCCATAATTTGAATACATATTCTGCATCTGCACCTTGCCATCTGCCTCCAATGTGTCCGTGCATATCGATGAGGCCTGGTAAAATATACTTGCCTTCTGCATCTATTTCGTGTCCACCTTCTTTTAATTGAGGTCGCCTTGTTGAATCAATTTCAACACCAGGATAACCGACAGTTTTAATGTCAACGATCGTATTGTTTTCAATAACGATATCAACTGGACCAATTGGTGGTGCACCGGTAGAATTGATCAAGGTAGCACCTCTGAGTATGAGTTGAGAAAAAGGTCCTTCGCCTTCTGAAATGATAGGAGATTCTGCCACTGGACCTTGAGCGAACAAAGCAATGGTGAAAAATAATTGTAGATAAATTCCAAGGATCGACTTCATGTAAGGAAGATACAAAATCCAGACAAATCCAATGATGATTTGGCTTCTCCACAAAATTGATAGTTGCGTGATTCGAATACAGAAAAAGGAATATATTGCGACATGAATTTTCAAACAACATTAGACGGAATTACGGAAGAAGAAATACACGAGTTCATCGTTGATGGGCTACATGAAGATGTGCAGGATGGAGATCATACTTCATTAGCATGTGTTGATCCTGCATCACGGGACACTGCATTTCTATTTTCAAAAGATGAAGGTGTCATTGCAGGTATTCCCATTGCAGAACGAATCTTCAAACATTTGGATCCTAGTGCAGAAATGAGAATTCATATTCAGGATGGTTCTGCAATTCATTTTAAAGATGTTGTGTTTGAATTGGATTGCAATTCTCAAGCACTATTGAAAGGAGAACGATTGGCACTGAATCTGATGCAGCGATTGAGTGGTATTGCTACAATGAGTGATCAGTTCGTTGCCGAAATAGAAGGGACTAATGTCACCATTTTGGATACAAGAAAAACGTCTCCGTTGCTTCGATTTCTAGAAAAATATGCAGTGAGACAGGGAGGCTGCACAAATTATAGAAGTGGCTTGTATGACAGAATCATGATCAAGGACAATCACATTGATGCATGTGGATCAATTACCCAGGCAATTAATAAGGTAAATGATTATCTGGCTGCTAAAAACCTCGATCTGAAAATCACTGTCGAAGTACGAAATCTTGTTGAGTTATCTGAAGTCATGGAAGTTGGCAATGTTGAACGAATCATGCTTGACAATTTTGAGCTACCGATTCTAAAAGAGGCAGTTCATATCATTGGAGATAAATTTCAGTCTGAAGCATCAGGTGGTGTAGATCTATTTACTGTTAGAGAGATTGCAAAGACAGGTGTCAATTTTATATCAGTGGGAGCATTGACTCATTCAGCTGGTAGCCTTGATTTGAGCCTTAAAGTGCAGAAGGATTTGTTGTAAAAGAAAAGGAGCTTCCTGATCAACATCAACAAGCTCCCTCGTTATTCGAAAATAAAAACTACCTCTGGTTATACTGGATAAGTAATCACCAAGAAGCCAATGAGTGCTCCAAGAAAGAGCATTGCCAGCCAAAAGCGGACATCTCTAAATACTGAATCGTCTTTATTCTGTAACATATGAGCGATCACTATTTGTTTTCGTTTAGTTAAAAAACGGTACCCGTTCACCGGGTACCTTCGTCTGTTTATAATTACTGGATCAACACACCTAGTTGTGTATGCACCTTCTAAATCAAATACGATACCATAGCAATATTCTATAATGTGTTCTTTTTCAAGGAATTACATGCTGCATTCTACCGAAGAATACATGACTAAAAGCTGTTATGCTTAAGTGCTTCGCTACAAGTTGTTTAGTCTTTACAGGTATTATATATGTGAGTAATGCGAAATTATTCCTGACTTGTTATATACCCTAATACTTTAGATATATTATTTTTGGTGATGTGGGAGTTGTTCTTAAAACCCCCTAAAACTCCCTTGACTTCAAGGGGAACCAATTAAATATCTTACAACGTGGTAGCTAAAATCTTTTCCGTGCCTAATCCCCTAAATCCCCTTTGAACACAAAGGGGACCAATTCCGTCAATCAAAGCAGTACTGTCATAAAAATTATCAAGTTGAATATTATTGTAGAATTGGTCTCCCTTATTCTTAAGGGGAGCCACAGTAGTCCAATCCAATAATGTTGAGAGACTGGTGCTAGTTAGTTTTTGTAATGGAAATGAAGTTTAAAATTCTCTACTCCAACCCCGCCATTATCCTCTTCACAATCCCCGGCCCCTCATAAATAAACCCACTATACAATTGCACCAAACTCGCACCCGCATCTAATTTTTCTTTTGCAGATGCAGCATCACGCACACCTCCAACACCAATAATAGGAATGCTGCCCTCGGATTTTTCATGTATATATCGGATGACTTCAGTAGATCGGGCTTGAACCGGTTTGCCACTTAGGCCGCCATTGCCAATGGATTCAATTTCAGTATTTGCTGTTTGGAGTGCAGCTCTGCTGATGGTTGTATTGGTAGCGATGATGCCATCGATGCCGACAGTGGATACGATATCTATGATATCATCCAATTGGCCATCTGTCAAATCTGGGGCGATTTTCAATAAGATTGGTCGTTGTATTTCGAATGCTTCGTTTGCCGTTTTTACGGCTTGCAACAAATTGGTGAGTGGTTCTTTTTCTTGTAACTCACGAAGGTTTGGGGTATTGGGTGAACTAACATTGACCACAAAATAATCGACATGAGGATGTAGTTTCTTCAGGCAGATAAGGTAGTCTTCGATCGCATCTTCATTAGGAGTTACTTTATTCTTTCCGATATTGCCACCGATGACGACATCTCTTTGCTTCAATTGCTTGAGTTGATCTACTAAAAAATCGACACCCTTATTATTAAAACCCATTCGATTTATCAAGGCTTCATCTTTTGGTAACCGAAATAACCTTGGTTGCGGATTTCCAATTTGTGGTTTGGGTGTGACGGTTCCTACTTCTATAAAGCCGAAACCGAGATCTTGCATGGCCTCAATGTGCTCGCCGTTTTTATCAAATCCAGCTGCAAGTCCTACAGGATTGTTGAATGTAAGTCCGAATAATTGAATTGGTTTGTTGTCTGAACGATAACGAGACTTAAAGATTGAACCAAGAATCGGAATGCTTCTGGTAGTCTCAAATAGTTGTAAAGCGAAGGAGTGTGCCTTTTCTGGCTGAAGCAAGAAAAAGATTTGTTTAAGCAGTGGATACATGAACCACTAAATTATCTCTTCCTGGAGTTTTTCGAGGTCTCTAACGAGTAATCTTTTTCGATTAAATGTTAATAAATTTTTATTTCGCAATTCATTCAGAACAGTAGTCACTGTTTGTCTTGAAGTTGCAGTTAAATTGGCAATTTCCTGATGTGTATTAAATTTGCGAACAACCCACTCATATCCAACACGTTGCCCTTTTTTGCGTACAGAATCGATCAAGTATTCTACTATCCTACTTCTTGAATCTTTGAAAACCATAGACTCCAATCGTTGCTCCATTTCGAGTACACGTGATCCCATAATCTTCATGAAGAACAGACTCAAGGCATTGTGGTCCTTAAGCATGCCTTTCATTTCATCAACTGTCATGATACAACAGGATGTTTTTTCAATGGCAATCGCAAAATCACGTCTCTTTGTCTCACCGATCAATGAAAGCTCACCAAACAATTCTCCCCGACTAAGAATGGCTTTGATAATTTCTTTATTCTGATCATTAAGCGAACCGATTTTTACACGTCCATAAATGATGAAGTATATTTTATCAGCTGCCTGATCCGGCAAATAAATGTATTCGCCCTTGTTGTATTCTTTGTGAACATGAGTGTCTATTGCATCACTCATTTTATTCTCACAAAAGATTCCTGAAACATCAATATTTTCGAGGAACCATATCGACTGGTCTTTCATTGGCGTACGAAGGTTAATCTGATCTAGTAACAACATTTTATCTATTTGGTTGATCACTAGCAATAACAAGAAAACTTAAGAGGTTCGTATGTTCGGTGGTAATTAATACTAAAATACGGAAATAATAGGAGAACCTAAGTCTTATCATTCCGTTAATTTTCTCTCTTTTGTTAATATGGGATTTTCAGGCCTAAGGTTGCCTATTGTAATAAGTCGTTCTAGATTGCGTTGTTGTCCTTTTTTAGCTCTAACGTTTTTACTAACAGCTCCAACTCTGCATTCTTCTCCACCATCAATTCGTATTTCTCTTTGAATCCCAAATACTTTTTTGGTTTCGAAACCTCAATTTCAGGAAACTGTGTTTTATCAACAAGGATCTCAATATCCAATTCTGGATTTTTTATCTCCTTGCGGATTTCTTGCATTAATGGAATTTCCTGTTGGATGATTTCTTTAGCTATAACGGAAGCCACAGTAATTTTTAATCCCTCTTCAGACAAGTCCAGCATTGACTTTTCGAGCACTCCCCTAGTTGACGGGACAGTTGTCTTGTCTCTATATGAATGCCATATCGCCAAAATATCTTCCAACTTAATTTCCTTCCCTTTTAACGCTTCTTCTTCTCGATAGTCCTTTTTGACTTTTGCTAAAAGTGAATCTACATTTGCAAATGATGGTGTATTTTGCAAACTCGTTCCTGCTGATTTTACTGCTTGAATTGCTTGGGAATTTGCAGCAGTTTCAGTAACCAATTGTTGAGTCTTTTCGGGTTTTACTTCTACCTTTTTTGCTTCTGGTAGATCAGTTTCTTCAACTGGAGATTCTATTTTCGGTCCAGCTTTTGGTGTTAAAGTATCTGAAATTTTATCAGGAATAATTAAATCAGGAGTTTTTTTTTCTACTGCATTTTGTACTCCTGGTTGATGCTCAATTAACTGATTACTATAACAAATCTTTAACAATGCGATTTCAACATGCAATCTCTTATTCTTCGCTTTTGGATAATTAATATCGCATTGATTACACAAATGTAGGGCCGTCATCAGGTAAGATGATGATAAAAGTTGCGCCTGATTAAGGTATTGCGCTTTAATTGTTTCGCTAGCTTCCAATAAGGCAACTGAAGAAGAATCTTTGCAGAGTAAGATATTTCTGAAATGATCTGCGAGTCCCATGACAAAATGATCTCCTTCGAAACCATTCATTAGTACTTCATTAAATAACAAGAGTACTTTGGCTTTATCCTGTGTCGCAAGTGCATCAACCATTCGGAAATAGTAATCCTGATCAAGTAAGTTGAGCTTTTGCACCAAATCATCATAGTCGATTTTACCGTCAGATGAACTGGCAATCCGATCAAAAATGGACAAGGCATCTCTCATCCCGCCATCAGCCATTTCTGCAATGGCATATTTTGAATCATCATCTATCTCAATGTTCTCCGCTGCAGCTATCTTGTCTAATTGGTCTATTACAGCCGAGACTTGTATCCGTTTGAAATCAAAGATTTGACATCGGGAGAGAATAGTCGGCAGGATTTTATGTTTCTCTGTCGTCGCCAATATGAAAATGGCATAAGGTGGTGGTTCTTCCAGCGTTTTCAAAAAAGCATTGAAAGCAGCTGTACTCAACATGTGCACCTCATCAATAATGAATATCTTATAGGACCCCTGCTGTGGTTGGAAGCGAACTTGCTCAATCAGACTCCTTATATTCTCCACAGAATTATTAGAAGCAGCATCCAGTTCAAAAATATTAAGAGACACATCAATCTCAACATTCCCAAAATCTCCATCAGTGATCGCCTTCTTTGGATCCGGAGCATTGATCACCTTAGCCAATATCCGCGCACAAGTTGTCTTACCAACACCACGTGGACCAGTAAACAAAAATGCATGCGCCAGTTTATCTGATAGAATTGCACTTTTCAAGGTGTCCGTGACATGGCTTTGTCCAAGTACCTCATCAAAGGATTTTGGTCTATATTTTCGTGCTGATACGACAAAACTCATTGGGCTGTAAGATACTATTTAATGTTGAACCTGCCTGCCAGCACGCAGGTTTTGAATGTTGAATTTTAAAATATAATGCCCCCGAGAGGAATACCGATAGCTATCTGACCTTCGACTCTCAGAATCCCTTACTACTCCTGAGCAAAAGGTCTTCGACCTCTTTGCGGCTTCCCACAAAACAATTCCGTACTTCAATCAGTTTTATTTAAAATGAAACACCTCCGCAAACGATGGCGAGCTCTTTGGGATCATGACATGTATCATGGTTGGGCCAAAACCAGTAACTATTTTGAAGGGTGGTATGTCAAATTAGTCACGGCAGATCAATCTCACGCCATTGCGTTCATCCCCGGCATCTCCAAAGACAACAACGGTGAGGCTCATGCTTTTATACAAGTGATGGATGGTACTAATGCTGCAAGTGAGTACATCAGATTCGAAGCTGACGAGTTCATACCTGCAGAAGATCGCTTTATGACGAGGATCGGGAACAATCAATTTTCTCCAAAAGGGATTCAGCTAGATCTTGAAGACTACAAAGGCAGTATCGATTTTGAGGGGATCACTCCATGGCCGACCAAACTGATGGCTCCTGGCATCATGGGTTATTTTTCATTTCTACCATTTATGCAATGTTATCATGGTGTAGTAAGTCTTCATCATCGCTTACGCGGAATGTTAGAGATCAACAATGAAACAGTTGACTTCACAAATGGCATTGGTTATATCGAGAAAGATTGGGGCACATCATTTCCAAAAGCATGGATTTGGATGCAAAGCAATCACTTTGATGGAGTACAAGCTCCTACCTGTCTGATGGTATCCATTGCACACATTCCCTGGTTGGGTAATTACTTCATTGGGTTCCTAGCTGGCTTATTATATAAAGATGAGATCTTGATATTCACCACATACAACGGTGCCAAAAAAACTGTCCGTGTGGAAGGACAACAAGCGTTCATCGAAATACAACGAAAACAACACAAACTGGTGATCACTGCCAATAAGAAAAGAGGTGCAACTTTAATTTCCCCCCTTGAAGGCGCCATGACCGGCAAACTAGAAGAAAGCCTGGAAAGCGAATTACATCTTCAATTGTATGATAATGGTAAGTTGGTGTATGAAGGTACAGGCACGAGTAGCGGGCTGGAAATTGCAGGTGAGTTTGATGCCTTAGTCTCGTAGCTAAATAACACTCAGCTAAGTTATCTATACCACAAGCATTGGTCCCCTTTGTGTTCAAAGGGGATTTAGGGGATTAGTGATATAAGTATCCTTTACGAGTCACCTAACATAGGCAACCCATATCGATCATTCCTGCTCATTCATCTAAAACCACTCTTTCCTCGAACCAAAACCAAAATATCTCCGTTACTTCTGTAAATTGCCAATAATGAAAAAGGAGGTTTCGACTTTCACTGATAACAAACTCAAGCACTGGCTGGCTCGATATACGAAGTCACTTGGCCAGAAGTTTGTGTACAGTGCACTCCTTTTATATTATGCATACAAACGCTCGGATACTCCATCCTGGGCAAAGAACATCATTATCGGTGCATTGGGTTATGTACTGGCGCCGATTGATTCCATTCCTGATTTGACTCCTTTTCTTGGGTTTACTGATGACCTTGGGGTAATGACATTTGGGTTAGTCTCTATTGCTTGTTATGTGAATGATGAGGTGAGGGTGAAGGCGAGGGAGCAACTGAAGGCATTCTTTTC
>CAYNMW010000163.1:0-9436 GCA_964398295.1 uncultured Saprospiraceae bacterium
AGTATTTTCTGGACTTACTTATGGTTCTCTCAATACATGTTAATCTGGTATGCGAATATTGGAGAAGAGACGGTGTATTTCAGACATCGACTAGATCATTACCCTGTCTTATTTTATGGTAATTTATTGATCAATTTCATTTTCCCATTTTTTGTATTGATGAGAAATGATACGAAAAGAAAGTTTGGTTCTGTAGGAATTGTTGCAGTCATTGTTTTATTCGGACACTGGTGGGATTATTTCTTAATGATCAAGCCAGGTGCATTACATACTGCTCATGAATTAGCAGGACACGGACATGGAGGACATGGAGGACATGATGCAGCACATGGCGCGGAAGGTGTAGTCGAACACGCATCACATTTTGTATCAGGATTTACGATTCCAGGTTTAATAGAAATAGGAGTGTTTATAGGATTTTTATGTGCATTCCTTTACGTCGTATACAATCGTTTAGCAGCTGCACCATTGGTGTCAGAGAGAGATCCATATTTAGCAGAGAGTATCCATCATCACGTTTAAAAATTAGTTTCATTTATGACAGCATTAGTCATATTATTAATCATAGTTCTCATCGTTATCATTCTGATTCAGATCGGAAAAGTATCTGAGTTAGCTTCAAAGATTAGAGGTGAGGAGACCGCTGAATTACAAAGCAACAATCGAACAGCTTTGTATTGTTTGTTGTTCCTGATTGGCTTTATGATATACTGTGTATACACAGGATGGTTATACAAAGACATAGTTCTTTGGTATGGACCTCATATTTCAGCTTCTGAACATGGAGGTAGCATAGACAGCCTATTTAATATTACGGCCTTTTGGACAGGAATTGTATTTGTACTTACCCATATTCTCTTGTTTTGGTTTGCTTATAAATACAGAAGCAAGAAAGGAGTCAATCAAGCATACATCACACACAACAATACGATTGAATATATATGGACTGGAGTTCCTGCTATTGTTTTGGTCTTTTTAGTTGCAAAGGGATTGACCGTTTGGAATGATGTGATGGGTGATGTTGATCCAGAAGAAGACTATATGGAAATTGAAGCTATAGGTTCTCAGTTTCTATGGGAGATCCGGTATCCTGGTCCTGACGGTAAATTGGGAACTAGAAATTATAAGCTCATTGATCCGGCAACAAATCCACTAGGTTTGGATTTTACTGATGAGAAAACCCACGATGATTTATTTATCCGGTCTACAGATTTTTGGTTGCCAGTAGATAAACAAGTGAGAGTTAGGATTACGGCCAAAGATGTGCTTCACAACTTTTATTTGCCACACCATCGCGTCAAAATGGATGCGATTCCAGGACTACCTACCTATTTCAAATTTACGCCTAGCATAACAACTGCAGATTATAGAAAGCGTTTAAAAGGACATCCTGATTGGGAAGGTCCAGCAGTAGAAGATGAGCCAGATGGTCCAAAACGATGGGAAGCATTTGAGTATGAGTTGGCTTGCGCTGAATTATGCGGATATGGACATTATAGTATGAGAAGAGTGTTGAAGGTTGTGCCAGAAAGAGAATACCAACAATGGCTAGGCACACAAAAATCATTCTACCTCAGTGAGATTAGAGGTACAGATGCAGATCCAAATAAAGGAGGATTATTAGGCGTAGAGATTGCACAAAGATCGAAAGACTTCTTAGCTGATGTACAACAAGCAGTTTCAACACCAGATGATGTTACAGATGATTTAATCAGTTTGAAACATGTGTTTTTTGAAACGGGCTCCGCTCAGTTAAAAGACATATCTAAATACGAATTGGATAATGTCGCTAGCGTTCTAAACAACTATAGAAATATGGTTGTTGAATTAGGCGGACATACAGATAGTACAGGAGATGCAGGCGCTAATCAACGACTATCACAAAGTAGAGCCGAAAACGTTCGAAGTTACCTTCTTAACAAAGGAATTTCGAATGCAAGACTTCAAGCTGTTGGCTATGGTCCAGATAGACCAGTCGACACAAACGATACAGCAGATGGTAGACAGAATAATAGACGAACAGAGATGAGAATTTTAACCAACAACATCTAATTAAAAAAAACATGGCAGACGTAACTACATACGAGCTAGAAGAGAAGAAGTTGATAGAAGAGCACGGCTTTGATGATCACTTTCATGATCATCACCATGAAGATAAATACAAGTCTAACTTCATTAGTACATACATATTCAGTATGGACCATAAGATGATTGCTCGTCAATTCCTGATTACAGGAATGATGTGGGCAATTATAGGTGCAGGTATGTCAATCATTTTCAGATTGCAACTTGGGTTTCCTGAAGAGAGCTTGGCTTGGTTAAAACCTCTTTTGGGTAAATGGATTACCATCGAAGAATCAACAGGGATTGGTTCTTTACAACCAGAATTCTACTATGCATTGGTGACGATGCACGGGACGATAATCGTATTTTTTGTCTTGACAGCAGGTCTTTCTGGTACATTCTCAAACTTGTTAATTCCATTGCAACTTGGAGCTAGAGATATGGCATCTCCATTCCTTAATATGCTCTCTTATTGGTTTTTCTTCCTTTCGAGTGTTGTGATGTTTTACTCTTTATTCCTTAGTACGGGTCCTTTCTCAGGTGGGTGGACAGCATATCCTCCACTTAGTGCATTGCCACAAGCCTCGATTGGATCGGGGACAGGTATGACGCTATGGACATTTTCGTTAGTCCTGTTTGTTGTGTCTGTATTATTAGGAGGTATAAATTACGTAACTACTGTACTTAATTTGCGTACGCAAGGAATGACATTCTGGAGAATGCCATTGACAATTTGGGCATTTTTCGTCACTGCGATATTGGGAATCTTATCTTTTCCAGTTCTTGCTTCAGGATTCTTCTTGTTGATGTGTGACAGAGGACTTGGTACAAGTTTCTATTTGAGTGAAATATTCATTCAAGGTTCAGCACTTGATTTTGCTGGAGGTAGTCCAGTATTGTATCAACATTTATTTTGGTTCTTAGGTCACCCAGAAGTATATATCATTATACTTCCGGCGATGGGTTTGGTTTCTGAAGTAATGGCAGTACACGCTAGGAAACCAATCTTTGGATATAAGTTTATGGTTTACTCCATCCTTGCGATTGGCTTCTTATCCTTTATCGTTTGGGCACACCATATGTTTATGTCAGGTGTTAATCCATTTATTTCGAATTTCTTTGTTGTCTTCACATTGATTATTGCTGTTCCATCAGCGATTAAAGTATTCAATTGGATTGCAACTCTCTATAAAGGTGATTTAAGATTAAATACGCCAATGCTGTTTACCATTGGGTTTGTTTCTATGTTTATTTCCGGTGGATTGACTGGGGTATTCTTAGGAAACTCTGCAATAGATATTCAGCAACACGACACATATTTTGTTGTAGCGCATTTTCACATTGTGATGGGAATTGCAGCTTTCTTCGGAATGTTCTCTGGAGTCTATCATTGGTTCCCGAAGATGTTTGGAAGGTTTATGAATGAAACACTTGGTAAAATACATTTTTGGGCGACCTTAATTGGAGCTTATGCAATCTTCTGGCCAATGCATTACTTAGGTATGGCAGGAGTACCAAGGAGATACTACCGATTCGATAGCTTCGATGCATTCGGTTCATTTGGAGAAATGAATATGTTTATCACCATAGCAGCAATTGTTGTCTTTTTTGCTCAGTTGTTAATGGTGGTGAATTTCTTCTATAGTATGTATTATGGAAAGAAAGTAACAAGCAAAAACCCATGGGGTGCATCAACACTTGAGTGGACAACACCAATCAATCCTGGTCATGGAAACTGGCCAGGTAATTTGCCTGTTGTACACAGATGGCCTTATGATTATGGGAAAGACGGTAATGACTATATTGCCCAAATACAACCAATTGGCGAAGGAGAAGAAGTAGACGCACATTAAGAAAACTAGTGAGTAAATATTCTAAATATAGAAGTCAAACTGTTGCTGTTAAAGAGTATAGCTTTTTACAAGAGCTTACCTTATTGGTGAAGTTGCGATTGACATCGATGGTTGTGTTTACATCTGTC
The DNA here is from genome assembly GCA_964398295.1 of uncultured Saprospiraceae bacterium. Classification (GTDB taxonomy): domain Bacteria; phylum Bacteroidota; class Bacteroidia; order Chitinophagales; family Saprospiraceae; genus CALFUK01. The sequence goes on from CAYNMW010000163.1 coordinate 4,046, forward strand.
ATTGCTTTTGTTATTGCTTCAGGCTTTAGTGCAGATTTAATTGATATAGTGTTTTTGGGAGTTGGAGGATTTATGGTTGCTGGAGCAGCAAATGTATTGAATCAGGTTATTGAGAAAGACTACGACATCCTTATGGATCGGACTAAAAATCGACCAGTTGCTGCTGGGAGAATGTCCATGTCAAATGCAGTGTTAATTGCTGGCTTCATGTCCTTGATAGGGTTGTCCTTTTTGGGATTCTTTAACCCACTGACGGCATTCTTTGGTACATTATCTCTTGTCAGTTATGCCTTTATCTATACACCACTGAAAAGACATTCAAGTATTTCAGTTGCAATAGGGGCTATTCCAGGTGCATTACCTATGCTAATTGGATGCGTGGCATTTGACGGCCATGTTACGATGTTAGCAATAATGCTATTTGGTATCCAGTTTTTATGGCAGTTTACCCATTTTTGGGCAATTGCGGTAATGTCATTCGATGATTACGAAAAGGCTGGATATAAAATTGTACCAACTACCGATGGACATCCTGCAACAAGAATTCGCTGGCAAGCATTATTGGCTTCAGTAGCATTGATTCCATTGAGTTATGGCTTATATGTCTATTCAGGAATGCATGTAGTTTCTTTAGTAGCCTTAGTGATGATAGCACTGTTGTTTAGCTACTATGCAATTCAATTCGTGTTGAACCAGAAAGATAAAAATGCCTTACATCTCATGTTTGCATCTTTATTCTACTTGCCACTTTTTCTCACCATTTTAATGATCGATCAATTGGTTTAAGATGGCAGAGATGGTATTAAAATCACATAGAAGCAGTCGAGTACATCCGCAAAAATTTGCCTTATGGATAGCAATGGCGAGTATGACAATGATGTTTGCTTCTCTATCAAGTGCATACATTGTACGACAGGCAGCAGGCAATTGGTTTGAATTTAATTTGCCCAATATATTTTTTGTAAGTACTGTTATTATATTATTGAGCAGTATTAGCTTGCATCAATCATACAAGAGTTTCATTACAGAAAAGGAAGCACCTTATAAACGGTACTTGGTTCTGGCCTTTTTATTAGGAATTGGTTTTGTGATATCCCAATATCTAGGTTGGCAACAATTGTACTCATTGGGAATTGATTTGAAAGGCAATCCGTCTGGCTCTTTTTTATATGTCATAACCTTCATCCATGTCTTACACGTCCTTGGAGGTATAGCATGTCTCATTGTTGCAATGATGCACGCATTCATCTTGAAATTTCGGGTTACGGAGAAAAGAAAACATAGATTTGAGTTGGTAAATCAGTATTGGCATTTTGTTGATATACTTTGGATTTACCTGCTGATATTTTTATTGATTTGTAAATAATAATACACGTATAAATGGCATCAGAAATAGTTACTCACGATACTGAACATGATGTTGATCACCACGCACACGATGATCATCACCATGATAATTCGGCTCAGTGGGAAGGTGGTAAGCCACTCTTCAGAGCCAGTTATGGTAAACTGATGATGTGGTATTTCCTGCTTTCGGATGCATTCACATTTGCTGGATTTCTGATTGCGTATGGAGCCTTACGCTTTAGTATGCCATCTTGGCCAGTCCCTGATTTCGTTTTCAGGTTATTTCCATTTACAGGAGATACAGTTTTACCATTGATCTTTGTGACCTTCATGACCTTCGTATTACTATTTAGTTCATATACAATGGTAAGAGCAGTGCAAGAAGGGCATCGGGAAAATAAGAATGGTGTTGCTTTCTGGATGTTTTTGACCATTCTCGGTGGTGCAGGCTTTTTGGGATGTCAAGCATGGGAGTGGACAACATTGATTCAAAAGGAAAAGATGTCAGTGACTAAAAATCCATTTGGTACACATACAGAGTCAGGAGTTTATCTTGATGCAGCTGGCAACGAATCTGACGACGTTTTCGAACCAGGTGCATCGTATTTGATGCATCATATTTCACATCACGCTCATGGAGATGATCACGGTGATGGACATGGAGATGATCACAGTGGTGGGCATGGAGATGTACATTATGAAGTAGGAAAAGACTACAAAGACGCGATGATAGATGAGCGAGGATTAATTCACAGAAAATACATGGTGACATCTGGGCCGGATAAAGGAAAGGTGAAAATGGAAGAATATGGACCGAAAGCATTTGGAGCATTATTTTTCTTCATAACAGGGTTTCACGGATTTCACGTTTTATCAGGAGTTGTGTTTCTTATCATCATCTTTGTAAATGTACTTAGTGGACTATATGTGGAGAGACGCAATGGTTATGAGATGGTCGAGAAGATAGGCTTGTATTGGCACTTTGTCGATTTGGTCTGGGTATTTGTTTTCTTAGTTTTCTATCTACTTTAATTAGAATATTATGGCATTAGAATATACAAAATCGAAAAAGGTAGCACTGAGTACCATTATCTTGTTGGCAATAATTACTGTTATTGAAGTTGTTATTGCCCTATTGGGAAAAGGATATATCATACCAGGTTTTCATTTGCACTGGGCTATTATGGGAATAGCAATGATTGGTTTGAGCTTATTTAAAGCAATCAAAATTATTTTCGAATTCATGCACATGAGCTACGAGGTTCCAACATTTGTTAAATCTGTGTTGTTGCCAGCAGGTCTATTGATCTGGGCAGTAATCGCGTTTATGTGGGAAGGCAATGACTGGAAAGCTAGACGAAGCTTGATCAACAATAAGAATAATGATATTGAACAAGTAGAAAAGAAGATTGAGCAAACTGGTCAATTGATTAAAGAAATAAAATCTGAAGATTTACATTAAACATCTTTCAGATTAAACAGTTATATCAGTAGTGGGCTCGAAGTTATTCAGCCCACTTTTTTTATACCCAAATGATGAGATATTTAATTGCTTTCGCTGTTGTTATAATGTTGTTTGTTTTACCTGCAGGTTCATGGTGGTACTTACAGTCAGGATTTAATTACCGTAAGCAAATATTAGAAGACATCCAACCCAAACGATCATTAGTACAATTAGATGAAAATGAATCAGGATTGACATCCGTCGAAGCATTGTTCAAAGATAAAATTACAGTGTTTGCAGCTGGAACAAACATTGATTCTAAGAAACAAGATATTATTGATCGCATTGCAGAGAAATATGGAAATCGGGATTATTTTCAATTCAAAACAATGAGAGAGATACAAGAAGCTTCTGTACAATCAATCTTGTCTAGTCACCCAGATTCGGTTTATTTGATTGATAATGACATGCTTATCCGTAATGCATACAGCTGGAGTGATGATGACATTAGAAAGTTAGTAGAGCACACCGCTGCTCTTTTGCCTGTACCGAAACGTGAGAAGATTTCACTAAAACGAGATTTAGAAAATGAGTCAAGAGAATAATGCAAAATTAAGACGGATGGATTGGCTCGCATATGGAGTTTCAGTTGTCGTCATATTGTTGGTGATCGTAATGAGAATGCCAGAGAAAATGAATTTTGGTATGGACTTTAGTTGGTTGCCACCATTTTATTCCTCTCTGAATGCATTAGTGGCAATTTTCTTATTGACTGCATTATACTTTGTAAAACAGAAGAATATTGCTTTGCACAAAACATTCATTCTTCTGTCAATAGGACTCTCTGTTTTGTTTTTGTTTTGCTACGTCGTTTATCATTTTACCACTCCCGAAACCAAATACTGTGGGGTAGGTAACATTCGTTATATCTACTTTTTCTTTTTAATTACACATATCATTCTAGCTGGAGCAATACTTCCGTTTATCCTGATTACGTTTAATCGAGGAATTCTAATGGAAGTTGCCAAGCATAAACGATTAGCCAGATGGGTTTTTCCATTGTGGTTATATGTTGCAGTTACTGGTCCTATTGTATATTTACTATTGAAACCATGCTACCAATGACAAAGTACCATGTACTATTCACATGTTTCTTGATTGTGTGCCTGTTATTCATCAGCCCAGATGTGATAGCCCAATGTCCAATGTGTAAGATGGCCGCAGAATCAAATTTAGAGAATGGTGGATCTGCCGGTGCCGGCCTCAACAAGGGAATTCTATTTATGCTATCGGTTCCTTATATCATTGTTGCCTGTCTCGGTTTTGTCTATTTTAAAAACCGAAACAAAACCGAAGACGAGGCCCTAGCTGAAGTTAAAGAAATGCTCAACGAAGTATAATTAAACGAATAATTTCATCTCTTGTATTTTAGTCCTGAGCCAAAGGTCTTCGACCTCTTGGCGGTCTGAGCCAAAGGTCTCCGTACCTCTTGGCGGTCTGAGCCAAAGGCTCCTCCTTTGTCATTAACCCTTTTGCTCCTTTTGTGGTGAAGTAAATCCCGTATCTCACTTTTTTCTCAACGCCAACAAAAACACAAACCACCCAACAATAAACAACAAACCACCAATCGGCGTAATAGGCCCAATAATCTTTACAACTCCACCTAAAGAAGATTTAAATGCTAGCAAATACAATGAACCTGAAAAGCAAACAATGCCGAGTATAAATAGATTTTTAATCCATCTTAAATAATTAGAAGGAAGTGTGTCCCAGAGTATACCTAATATAATTATACCAAAGCCATGATAGATTTGATATTTGGAAGCAGTATCAAAAATTGCAGAAGCGCGTTCACCAAACTTATTCTCTATAAAATGCGCACCAAATGCACCGGCAACAATCCCTAATAAAATGATGACAACACCAATCTGTATATATCCCTTATTAATGGTTGATGTCAAACCAAATCTTTATCTAATAAGTGTCTGGAAATGCTGTCATCTAGATTGTCTGGATGAGTACCAGTTCGAACCATGTCATAAAATTTAGCAACGGAAACCTGCATATATGGGAATAACCAAAAGTATCCAATAAATAAGGTGAAAATGCATAAGATTCCCCAGCCAAAAAATCGGAGCATAAACACAAAATAGTCAGCTTTATGTCCGTCCATAATGTCCCAACTTTCTCTTAAGGCATCTACTCCAGATGTGTTAGGTTTATCTGCCAAAATGAAAAAAGTCTGACTCAAGCCTAAGGTGATTACAATTCCGGGGATAATTAAGCAAATAAATCCAGCCATGATAGCCACAAAGTACAGTAGATATGCAATAACACCCTGTCCAAATTGACTAAAGCCACTAAAGACTTTTTCGATTTCGGAGTGTTTATTTCTTGAAATTTCAATTGCAAATCTAGCCATACCAATAGATAGAGGACCGCCTAAGAGAATTGAGCCCAACAATGGTACTATGCTACCAGCTACAGTTGAAATAACGATAAAAATAATACTCCCAACTACCGCAGTAGTCCAGTTTCCTGATAAAGATTCTCGCGCTGATAATGTCAACTGTGAATGTTTGATTTTTTCGAAGGTTGGT
>CAYNMW010000164.1:0-9331 GCA_964398295.1 uncultured Saprospiraceae bacterium
AGATGACGCACCTAACGGCGCTTTGAAATTCTCTTAACTAAATGGCATTGGGTCAGAGACCTTTTGCTCAGATAGAAATAATAATCTGAGTCAAAGGTGTTTCGCCATTTATATCTACTGCTAGTTCTACTACTTTGTCAATAAGCGCATTACTCTTTACTTGAATTATAATCTCGTATTTAATTAATCATCCATTTCGGACCACCCAAATCTTAATCATTCAAAACCACATTTGTAGTGTTATCGTTAGAATTTCGATCGATTAATTTATTAATGGGATCTATACCAGCTTTGACAGGCTTTTGATCTACGGTAATAGTGAAATTCATATCTTCTTTATTGATCAAATGCTTTTGGAGGTATAAGAATGTATCTTGATCTTCTGCTGTTTTTCCAATGACACCGATATCTATCCAATCATTCAATGGTATAGCCAATTCATTACCCAAACTATCTGCTTCATATTTTATGGATTTGATGCCTACATTGACTTTGTATTGTCCTTCGGATTCTGTCGCTTCCACAAGCATAGCTCTATTCTCATACAAGATGATATTTTCGAACATATCATCAATAATGTATTGTAAACTATCAGGTGTCACCTTTCTAAATTCTGTTATAAAATCTTCAGAAGTGGTGTATCGATCTTCGCGCCATGCGTGTTTATCTATAACTCTTCTAAGTGCGACGTTAACGGAGTCTTCAGAAATATAATCCTGTAGCGCGTACATAACTAATGACCCTTTTCTGTAGTGAATGTAACCCTGACCTTCGACAAACTCTAGAGGCATTTCCTTATTGATCTCAGTTGTCCTCCCCGATAAATAGCTATCTAATTCATACTTCAGAAATTTTTTCATTTCAGTTTCGCCATAATTCTTTTTCATTACCATTAAAGCGGAATATTGTGACATCGTTTCACTAACCATCGCATTACCTTGTACGCCCGCATCGGTTACTTGATGAGCCCACCACTGGTGTGCTACTTCATGTGACGTAACATAAAATGGGATATCAACCTCATCTTCTTTTACATTAGCTAAAAATCCGATGCCTTCAGAAAATGGAACTGTATTGGCAAAAGATTGTGCAAAGCTTCTATATCGAGGAAACTCCATAATCCTCATTTGATCATATTGGTATGGACTGAAATTTTCTGTAAAATAGCTTAAAGACTCCTTCATTCCTTTCATCATACGATCAATATTATATTCGTGGCCCTTGTGATAATAAATTTCTAAATCAACTTCATGACCGTCCTTCCCGATCCACTTATCTTTTACAGTTTCGTAGCGAGCACTTACAATGCTGTAAAACGGTAATATGGGCTTATCCATTTTATAATGAAAATATGTACGACCATCTTTTTCCCATTTATTCTTTAAGTATCCTGGTGCTATTGCGATCTGGTCATCAGAGGTACTTAATACAATTTCAAAATTATATCGGTCAGCATCGTCACCAATTAAATGTTGCTGTAAGCCAATAGGATCATCACGATCTCGCATGCGTTCTTTTTCTGGTAAATCATATTTTTTACGCAAGGATTTAGACCCTATTTCATAGTCTTCACTATATCCGAAAAGCGGAAACATCATAGAATTAAAAAAGGTGCCGTTCTGTAATATTTCCGTACTTGAACCACTTTCTACAAAGCCTGAAGTTTTAAAGTTAGTAACGAAATCCATGGTCATAGAATCTCCTGGTGCGAGTGGTTCTTCTAAAGTAAAAATTTGGAAATTATATTTAGATAAGTCGGTTGTCAGTGTTGCTTCTCGGCCAAAGTTTATCTCATGTTTTAATTGATTGTCTGGACTTGTTTGGATATGAATTTCTTGTAAAGCCTGATCGTGTTTATTCTTTAAAATATACCTGCCTTTTCCTATAAAATCTCTGGACTCAGGAAATATGTCTACTTCTAAATTGACATCTACAATCTTTGGTTGCGGGGTACTTAAATATTGCTTTACCTCTTTCTCATAGTCGGACTGCAATTTTTCTTGATCCTTACTGTTTACATAATTATTTAGCACATTGGTGTTATAATAAATATAAGCTCCCGAAGCAACAAAAGTCAATAGTGTCGTAAATCCAAAAGTGAGTATAGGTTTGGTCAAACTGTATTTCCCAACTTTTAATCGATTTCTAAAAATTGTCTCTGCTCCTCTTGCTGACAATAGTACAGCGACGATGAATAATAAAATGGCGAAAGCAAACCAATAAATATTAAACCAATTAAATGATAAAAAATAATGTCCAAAACCATTCATGTCACTAATGGTGCCCAATCCGTGATTCGCAAAACGAAACATGCTATGAAAACCGTAAGTCCCTAGCACTACAGATACAATAAAGAAAACCACAATCATTCCATGTCCTAAAAATTTATGGTTGACAATGATGTGGATAAAAAACGCAAGCAAAGTGAATAATGCCAAGAAAGACAAATTTTCTAAAAATAATGTTGTGAAATATTGGCCCCAGACTATATTGCTATTGCCTAAAATAAATTGGAGTAGAATACCACAGATCATTAGGATAAAAGAGAGAAAAGCAAAAATCATCATTAAGGCTAGATATTTTCCTCCAATCATTACAATATTCGGATATGGCATCGCATCATAAATCAAATTAACTTTTACATCCCTTTCTTTCCAAATCAATTCACCTGAATAAAAAACGACAAGGATCAAAAAGAATAGATTAAAATCTGCAAGAAGTTCAATCATCGCATAAGTAGTGGCCTGAGTAGGTGTACCGTACATGAAATCAAAATTGCTCCCACTAATAAAAAAGAAAGCAATCCCCAGTAATGCTATAGCAATAAATGGCATTTGTTTCATAATCCATTTAAAATAAAACCAAGATAAGCCTAGGAGTTGTCCGACCCGAGTAACAAACCCGTCATGCAAGGTAGCCTTAGGTATGGCTTGAGAAAAATTACTTGCCACTACAGCATTTGACACGTTTGCAAGTGATTTTTTCTTACGCTCAGAAATATTTCCGGCCATATTAAAACTGAAAAAATGGATACCGATTCTTAGAATTAATAAACCTACTCCCAGCCAAAGCAGTCTATTGTATAATAGACCATCAGACAGTTGTAATAGATTTTGATTTTGCTCTGCTATCGTCCAGTACTGTTTCTGTACATTCATTGTGATTAACCCAAAAGGATCTATAAGTGAAGCAGTATGTTGATTGTCCAAATCGAACATCATGTTACTTGCTACAAGGTAAATAACCAACATGGCAGCTCCCTGTGTGTAAATAACCATCATGCGTTTACTCAGAGATCCACCAACAAAAAAGACCGCGCCAAATATGAAAAGGTTAGTCATGACAATTAACATAAATGGCTGTAGATAAGCCCAAAGATTAAAAGGCAATAATTTATCTGACTCCGTAATCCAGGATACAGAATCTCCCAATAAAACACTTACCCAATATCCTGCAATAAAGCCAACAAGCATACCTGAAAAAACAAAAACGGTAGTGACATAAGACCCTAAAAACCTACCCAGTAAATAATCTATTTTTTTAATGGGTGTGGTGAATATCATCGAAGCTGTTTTATGCTCAAAATCTCTTAATACTGGCACTCCCATTACTGCACTAATTAAAAGCATTCCTGGTAAGGCGCATAAAATTCCCATCATGAACGCTAAGGTTGTCGGTGCATTTGCCTTTACCTGTCCGACACCTCCTCCAATAGTTACAGCTTCAGTTGCAACCGAAAAGAAGGCTAATAAAAATAAAATCAACCAGTATAAATAAGTAGCTGATCTACCAGATCTATACTTCAGTTCAAACTTGAAAACATTCCACATAATGAGCGATTTTAAATGATTGTTTAAACTGGATTTACCAATTGTCTCTTTCCAAATATTTCAGAAAAGTATACATCCTCTAGATCAGGAACTACTTGTGTAAACCCTTCCCCCGGGTTCGTATCTGCATACACATGAATGACCGGAAGTCCTGCAATTCTTCTATCAGAGATCACATTCATCTGATCTTTATACGTGGCTATTTCATCTTTACCAATTTGCTTTCTCCAGATCTTTCCTTCTATAGCAGAAATGGCTTCCATTGGGTTGCCGGTTAATAACACCTCGCCCGCATTTATGACAGCCATCTGCGTACAAAGTTCTTTTACGTCTTCTACAATATGGGTAGATAAGATGACTATTGTATTCTCACCTAATTCGCTTAAGAGGTTAAGAAACCTATTTCTTTCAGCAGGATCCAGTCCAGCTGTTGGTTCATCTACTATGATTAATTTTGGATCTGCAATTAAAGCTTGTGCTATACCAAATCGTTGCCTCATTCCACCTGAATATCCTCCTAATTTCTTTTTGCGATGTTCCCATAAATTTGTCTTGTTTAATAAGGAACTCACAAGCTCCTTTCGTTCACCACGATTTGTAATTCCTTTTAAAACTGCTAAATGGTCTAAAAGTGTAATGGCATTTACTTTAGGATACAAACCAAACTCTTGTGGCAAGTATCCGAGTACTTTACGCAATGCTTCTTTATTCCGAATCACATCTAAATCTCCTAATTGGATATGCCCTGTGTCAGGTTCTTGTAGCGTAGCTATGGTTCGCATCAAGGTAGATTTCCCAGCGCCATTAGGACCCAGCAGACCAAACATGCCCCTGTCAATAGTTAGGTTTACCTGTTTAAGAGCCTGCACTCCATTAGGATAAGTCTTCGATAGATTTTCAATGATCAGTCGCATAAGAAAGTTTTTCTGCTTGATAAGAAGTAATGTATTCTAATATAACAAGAAAGTAGATGAAAGCTAATATGGAGGCTACTAATCGAGTGATTCGCGATTTGGTTTTTAGTGATAATTGTTATTCTGAGCCCTCAAAAGCGCTTTGCTTTCAAATTAAATTAATGACAAAGGGTTTATACTGATTCGATTACTCGATTTGTTTTTTCAAACACTTGTAATACATCTCCCTGCTAAGATAAAGCCTTGTCTTTTTTATAGCCTAAAAGACTATTGAGCATTCAACATTAACAAATAGTGCCATTATGTCAGTTAAATTATAACATTATATGACGTTTTGTCATTGTGTTTCGGGGCTTTCTGTCAATTCATGCCTATTTCTGGCATGGCACTCCCTTTGATCTACCCATACTGTAATTCAAATTAAAAATCTAAAAACGATATAGAATGAATACACAAACACATAGACCCCGCGGAAAAAGAGCAAACGGGTTTTTCGTTCCAGCATTTGAAAATATTGTCAATGAAATGATGAACACATCATTGAAGGACTTTCAGTCAAATGGAAAGACACAGTTCACTAAACCACAAGCCAACATTCAACAAACAGAAGATGGCTACACATTGCAACTCGCATTACCAGGTTTTGGAAAAGAAGATGTAGAAATCAAAGTAGATAAAGATGCATTGGTCATCAGCTCTACTAAAGAGAATGATACAGAAGTAAATTTCCGAATGCGAGAATTCAATTATGGAAGTTTTGAAAGACGGTTTCGATTGAATGATACGATTGACAAAAGCGCTATCGCTGCAAGTTTTGAGCATGGTGTATTGACAATCACACTATCTAAAATCAAACCTGAACCAGCAAAAACAATCGAGATTAAATAATTAAAAAACAAGTTTATTATGAGAGTACACAAATTTGGTTTGACGCCTACAACTACAGGCTTAAACAATATTTTTGAAGATATATTCAACAGCAGCTTTTCAGAATTGGTAAATACAGATTTTATCAGCACAAAACCTTCTGTGAATATCATCGAGGAAGCAGATTTATTCAAAATTGAATTGGCTGCTCCAGGATTGGCAAAAGCAGATTTTAATGTTGAGGTCAATAAAGACCAATTGATCATCTCTTCTGTAGTAAAAGAAAAAACGGCTACAAACGACTCTGATGATCAATCATTCACCAAACGTGAATTCAATTACAGTTCATTCAAGCGAAGTTTTCACTTGAGCGATAAAGTTGATGCCAATGCGATTGACGCCGCTTACAGTAATGGTATACTTACAGTAAGTATCCCAAAGAAAGAAGAAGCCAAGGAGAAAGAACCAACGGTTATTGATATACAATAAGATTTCGGAGTAGTTTAATCGGTATTAGTTATTGGGTAGCCCCCGGCGAGAGTTGGGGGCTTTTGTTTAATTGCTACAAAGAGGTGAAACACCTTTTGCTCAGGTGTGGCAAGGATAAACTGTCTTGAAAGTGATCTCACCTTGATGGCAATTTTGAAAATAAAATCAGAAGGGAAACGAAAAATTTCGGTTTTCAGATACCAGTCGAATTTCGAAGAAAGTCATTCAACATTCAACACTAAATATTCAACATTAATAGCATTATCTCTTACTCAAAACCATCGGCATTCCATGCTTGGGTCTGATGGTTATCTTGGTATCCAGCTCTAAAGAAAAGGGTTGAATTAGACTAAAGTCAAAACGGTTGAGGAAGTGATACAAAACTAAGTTCATCTCCATTTGAGCGAACTGTGAACCTATGCAAAGTCTTGGACCTTTACCGAAAGGAATAAAAGCGTTTTGCTTAATCTTTGCTTTATTCTCATCAGAGAATCGGGCAGGCTTAAATGATTCTGGGTCCTCCCAATATTCTTCGGAGCGATGAAGTCCATAGGTGTATAGGGCAATGATCTCTCCTGCTTGTACTTTCTCTTCTCCTATTATTTCATCTTCTATTGCGACACGATCCATAAACCATGCAGGTGGATATAATCTCATTGACTCAGAAATGACTTGAGTCGTATACTTCATTGCCATGACATCTGGAATCGTGGGTGAATCCGTAAGTTCTATTTGATTTACTTCAGCGAGAAGAGTTGACAATACCTGCGGATGTTGAGACAATAGATAGAGACAAAACGTTAGGGCATTGGTCGTTGTCTCAAATCCTGCTACGAAAATGATCATTATCTCATCCAAAATCTGCTGATCAGTCATGCCAGTATCAGTACCTTCGTAGCGTGCATCCAGAAGCATGGACATCATATCGGAAGGAGGATTGGGATTTGCCTTTCGCTCCGTGATATAACCGGTAATCAATTCATAAATACGGTCCAAGTGGTCCTTAGACTTTTTCTCATATCCAGATAACTTTCTCCAGCCAGAGAGAAATGGATTTTGCGCCTCTTTGAGGGTAATGTCCTGTAGCGAATGGACGCCGTCTTTCAAGATCTTGATTTGATCATCTGAGATTGTAGAACTGAAAAGTGCTTTGCTTACAATTCGCAATGTCATCTTTGTCATTTCATCCAGGATGTCAAACTGATCCTGTCCAGACTCAATTTTGTTGCTGATGTCATCTATCATATCCAGGATAACCGCATTCATATCAGTCAGTAGACTATCAATCTTTCGCTTATGAAATCCAGGCTGGATCAATCGCCGTTGCTTAAGCCAATAATCGCCGTTGGTCGTCAGTATACCTTTGCCTGCATACTTTGATAAGAGTTCTGTGACTATTTTTGACTTGACATAATTCTTGTGATTCTTCTGCAGGATATGGTTGATGACTTCTGGGTCTTTTGTCAACATCCGTTTTGCTTTCCCTACTTTAAGGTGATAGGTTGATGTATTGAAAGTTTTGAGTGTTTTGTTGATTAGAAATATCGGATTGCTTGAGTATCTGATTCCATTATATAAGACGTATGAAATAGGGACTACTAGGTTGTTTTTTGTCATTTTATGTATAACAAGGAGAAGCGGATTTTGTTAAATTGTTATGAGTTGCCAAACAACTCAAGACTTTCCCTTTAAAATAAGCTGTCAAGTCATTCAACATTCAACACTAAAAATTGAACACCGTCCACCAAAGAGAAGTGGAGGGGAATTTAACACCTGAATCAACAACACTAGACTTTTCCGCATGTCTGCAAATGAAATTTATACTCCTCGAATTTCGAAGAAATTTAACTCATAAAACATTAAAGATTGCGACCAAAGGAAGCCTATATTTGCACCCTTAAACCCGAAAAAATGAACTTTTAGAATCTCCTTAATTTCGAAGAAATTTAGGAACATTAAACATTCAACACTCAACAATCAACATTGGCGACCAAAGGGAGCCTTTTTATGGAGCGTGTTTTGCATATATTAAGAATAGTCACGTATTGCTACAGTAGAAATTGAATATAAAAAAGTGAAAGTAACAGATTACTTCAAGAATAGTCAGGGTCAGACCTTCGTGTCTTTCGAGATTTTGCCGCCAGTAAAAGGCAAGGGGATGGATGAGATATTTGCGACCCTTGACCCCTTAATGGAATTCAAACCGCCATTTGTTGATGTCACCTACCATCGGGAGGATTACATCTATAGTGAGAATGCGAGTGGTTATTTCGAAAAGGTAGCGATCAGGAAAAGACCAGGGACTGTTGGGATTTGCGCATCGATCATGCATCGGTATGGTGTCGATGCGGTGCCGCATTTGATCTGCGGCGGATTTAGTGTTGACGAAACAGAGAATGCATTGATTGATCTCCACTTTCTGAACATCAACAATGTACTTGCACTCCGAGGCGATGCGCGTCATCTCGAGGATAAGTTTATTCCCGAACCAGGAGGACACAATTATGCCATTGATCTGGTCAAACAAATCAATGACATGAATCATGGCAAGTATTTGGACTCTAATATTGATGATGGCGCCAAATCTGAATTTTGTATAGGTGTTGCCGGTTACCCGGAAAAGCACTTTGAAGCTCCGAATTTAGAGAGTGACATCAAGTGGCTCAAGAAAAAAATAGACGCTGGTGCCGATTACATTGTTACCCAGATGTTTTTTGATAACGACAAGTTCTTCAAATTTGTTGATGCCTGTAGAAAAGCAAAAATAGATGTCCCTATCGTACCAGGCCTAAAACCAATCACCAAAAAATATCAACTCAGCTCTATCCCAAGAAAATTCTTCATCAACTTTCCAGAGCCTTTGCGTAAAGCTATGATGAAAGCCAAAGGATCACAAATCCAAGAAGTCGGCACCGAATGGTGTATCCAACAATCCAAAGAATTGAAAGAAAAAGGTGTGCCTTGTCTTCATTATTATACGATGGGCGATGTGGACACGACGCGGAAGATTTGTGAGGCGGTTTATTGAGCACATGTATAGTAGTCCATATGAGATGTTGTAGCATTCTACACCGTTGCTCATCATGGGTTACTTGGGCATATGCGCGAGGATGTCTCCCTTGGAGGGAGATGCAAGAGGGTGATCTCCTCTGAATCATTGGAACTCAGACTTTTCTTCTACAACAAGCTGTCAAATCATTCAACACTCAACATTAAAAATTCTCAGCCAGA
>CAYNMW010000165.1:0-4735 GCA_964398295.1 uncultured Saprospiraceae bacterium
CCATCATTATTTGTGTCTTCTGTAGACAAGTCTGGAACATTATTTCCATTTAAATCCCAGCATGATTGTCCGCCCGCTGTACCTGGTGGACCTTGTAGTCCTGCTGGACCTTGAGGTCCTGTTGCTCCTGTTGCTCCTGTTGCACCATTGGGACCTTGCGGACCTGTTGCTCCCGTTGGACCTTGTGGACCTTGCGGACCTTGCGGACCTGCCGGTCTCCAAATAACACCATCAAAACATTCTAGCCTAAATTGAGATATATTGTAAATACATTGACCTCTTACAGGAGTTAAAGCATTTCTCTGACCATTAGTTAGCCTTGGAAAAATGATTCCGTCGGTATTCGCCTCACTTTCAAATATAGATTGAGCCTGTGTGAAAAAAGGTATGAATAAAACTAGGATATAAATTTGTTTCATGTTGTCATTTATTAAATGTGCTTAAGCAATTGAAAAAATTATTACTGTGAAATGTACAAATAATTTAAAATGAAAACTTTATTGTCAATCAATAATTATTAGTCTTAATATGATTTAATCTAATTAATCGAATTTCCATATTATTGATTATATTTCCTGTTTGTCTAAATAATATGTTATATGCTAAACCTATCCACCATTCTGGAAGATTCTGCCAAGCGACATGCTGAAAAACCAGCATTTACATTTGGCGATACAACACTTACATTTGCTCAAATAAATGGAGCTGCGAATCAAATTGCAAATGGTCTAAAACAACAAGGCATTGTTAAAGGAGATAAAGTTGCATTGGGTTGTTTTAATCTTCCCTATTTCCCAATGATTTACTTTGGCATATTGAAAGCAGGAGCAACAGTCGTTCCTTTAAGCGTATTACTTAAAACTGACGAAATAGAATACCATCTAAAAGATAGTGAGGCGAAAGCCTATTTTTGTTTTCAGGGAACACCAGACTTACCGATGGGTACAATGGGACATGCCGCTTTTCAAAATGTGGCAGCTTGCGAACATTTTTATATGATTACGGCAAAGCCAACTGATCCTTCTCCTATTGAAGGAACGAATACAATGGGCTCCTTGATGGCAGGTCAATCTCCAGTAACCGAAACTGCACAAACAAGTGCTGAGGATACTGCTGTTATTATTTACACTTCAGGTACGACTGGAAGACCTAAGGGTGCCGAACTTACTCATTCTAATTTGATGTTGAACGGCATTTTGGCATCAGATCTTGGCAATATAAAGAAGGAAGATACTCTCTTAATTGTCCTTCCTTTGTTTCACATTTTTGCAATGACCTGTTTGATGAATGCAGGAATTTATCGCGGCGCACATAGTGTCTTGTTGCCTAGATTTGATGCAGAGACTGTTTTTGGCTTAATGCAAAAACACAAAGTCACTCTATTTGCAGGGGTTCCAACAATGTATTGGGGCCTATTGAATTACAGAGAAGATAAATTTGATTACGATTCTATTTCCAAAAACTTGCGATTAGGTATGTCAGGTGGCGCAGCACTACCTGTACAAGTGCTCCATGACTTCGAAGAAAGATTTGGTGTTCCAATACTAGAAGGATATGGAATGTCTGAAGGTTCACCGATCGTTACATTCAACCATCCTGGAACAGAGCGAAAAGCAGGATCAGTAGGTACACCTGTATGGGGAGTAGAGGTCAAACTTGTTGATGACAATGGTAATGAAGTAGCTCAAGGAGAAAGAGGAGAATTATTATACCGAGGTCATAATGTGATGAAAGGATATTACAAAAAGCCCGAAGCCAATACGAAAACATTAGTCGATGGCTGGCTTCATTCAGGAGATGTTGCGATCAAAGATGAGGATGGCTATTATTTTATTGTTGATCGGACAAAGGATATGATTATCAGAGGAGGCCTCAATGTCTATCCTCGTGAAGTTGAAGAAATGATGATCAAGCATGATGCTGTTTCCTTGGTAGCAGTGATTGGTATACCTGATGAAAAGATGGGAGAAGAAATAAAAGCATATGTTGTCTTAGAAGAGGGTCAATCTGTTACAGCAGATGAATTAATGGCTTATAGTAAAAACAACATAGCAGCATATAAATATCCTCGTGAGATAGAATTTATAGATGCCTTGCCAATGAGTGCGACTGGTAAAATATTGAAAAAAGAATTGCGTCGGCAATTGGCAGAGCGAACATAAATGTCGGATTTTATTTACCATGTGGTGGAGCCTTCTTATTTTAAACAATTTGAAGGTAAAGAGGACTATTACCCTTCGCGTTTTGAAGAAGAAGGATTCATACACAATTGTTTTGAGGAGCAATTTGATTATGTGTTGGGCACCCATTTTAAGGGAATAGATCAAGTTTTGATTTTAAAAATTGATCCAGCCAGGATACATGCCCAGATTATTGTTGAAGGTGATCAGCACCCTATGGGATTTCCTCATATCTATGGGCCAATCAACATGGACGCAATAATTGACAAGGAACTCAGAATTCTTAACAAAAGCACAGAGTAGAAAATTTAATTTTATTAAATTAGGGAAACTAATTTTGAGGAAACGAAAGATTTAGTACTAACAAATTTATAACTAACTAAGACATAAGGAGATTCAAAAGGAATTGAGCTTATTATAGTTCAAACTACTTCGGATTTAATTTTACACGTTTACAGCACCTTACAATTAAATTTTTCCTTTGAATTCCAACATCGTGGAATATTTTAACGATAAAACCATTTGGGTTACTGGGTCAGCATCTGGCATTGGGAGAGCAATTGCTAAAAACTTAGCAGATATACAGTGTAAGCTTATTTTGTCTGACGTAAATGAGCCCGGATTGCAAGTGCTTTCAAATGAATTGAACAACCCACATACTATATTTTCCTTCGATCATACCAGTACAGAGAAAATTGAATTCTACGTAGAACAGGCACTTGCTCAACATCATACTATTGACATTATCATTCTCTGTGTAGGACAAGGTTGCAGAGCTACATTTGAGGAGACATCTTTAGAAACTGCGAAAAGGATTATGGAAATCAATTTCTTTTCTGCTATTGCAATCAGTAAATCAATCCTTCCACATTTTAAACAAAAGCAGTCAGGTCACATTATTGTGATCAATAGTGTTACAGGAAAAATTGGCGCAAGATTTAGAACAGCATATTCAGCAAGTAAATCTGCCTTAACTGGATTTTACAACTCCTTAAGGTATGAAGTAGATGATGACAATATACACATCTCTCAATTCTATCCTGCATTTGTAGATACACCAATGAGAAACAACACTTGGAATGGTAAGGGTGAAAAAGCTATTATAAACAGAAAAAAAGTAAAACAACTTACAGCTGATGAATGTGCTCGTGAAGTCCTAAACAAATCAAGTAAAAAAATCCATGAGTCTGTATTAGGGAAAACAGTATTACAAAAGCAACTAGTAAATTTTTACAAATTCTTACCAAGAACTTTTTATAAAATATCAAAGAACTCAACATTATGAATGATTTATTCGAAAAAAGAATTAGCAACCCTAATAGAGGGTATTATCAATTTGCCAACACTCCATATTCCAAACTACTTTTTCCCCAATTAAAAGGAAAAATTAGTACTAATATGAGTCACAACGAAAAAGATTGTGTCATATGGAGTGTCAATGATTATTTAGGATTGGCTTCACATCCAGAAGTAATGAAGGCAGATGAAGAAGGTGCAAGGCAGTTTGGTCTGGCTTATCCAATGGGAGCCAGAATTATGACTGGACAAACAGAACTACACGATTCTCTTGAAGAGAAATTAAGTGAATTTGTTGGTAAGGAGTCTACTATTCTATTAAATTTTGGATATCAAGGAATCATGTCTTCCATTGATGCTTTAGTAGATAAGAATGATGTGATTCTATATGACAAAGAAAGCCATGCATGCATTACGGATGGCATACGATTGCATATAGGTAAGAAATTTAATTTTGCACACAACGATCCTGAAGCATTACGAAGAAGATTAGAGAAAGCTACTGAAATCGTCTCCAAAACAGGTGGTGGTATATTAGTAGTAACAGAAGGTGTGTTTGGTATGAGAGGAGAACAGGGTCGTATTAAAGAAATTACAGATCTTAAAGATGACTTTGATTTCCGTTTATATGTAGATGACGCACATGGTTTTGGGGTACTCGGAGAAGGGAAAGGCATTGGCTATGCTCAAGATGTTCAAAACAAAATTGACCTATACAATGCAACCTTTGCAAAATCTGGTGCAGGCTTTGGTGCCTTCATTTCGGGAAATAAAAATATCATTGATTATTTGAAGCATGTCACTAGATCTCAATTGCATGCAAAGACTTTACCATCAGCAATGGTATTCGGATTATTGAAAAGACTAGAATTAATCAAGGCAGGTAAGCACTTGAGGGACAAATTATGGACTAACATTAGTTATCTACATAAATCACTAGAATCGCATGGGTTCAAAACGAGCAAAGGAGCCGCAGCGGTAGTACCAGTTTATATAGAAACTAGCCATGCAAATGTATTAAGCCTGGCTATGGATTTACGGGAAAACTATGGCGTCTTTTGCTCACCAGTTGGTTATCCAGCTGCACCAAGAGGTGTAGTTCTACTAAGGTTAGTTTGTACTGCAAATCACACTAAAAGTGATATTGATTTGACCGTTAATTCTTTGGTGGAAGTAAGACAGAAATATCTGGTAGGTGAATCTTCTTATAGTATAGCTTAGAATAGTTGAACCATAATAGGCATAAAAGTGAGGCATAA
>CAYNMW010000165.1:4835-9275 GCA_964398295.1 uncultured Saprospiraceae bacterium
TAGAGGACTTAAAGGGCTTAGGAGGAGGAGGACATAAAAGGGAATTGGTGAACCATAATAGGCATTCCTGACGTTTGTTTCATTCATTCAGGATTGACCCTTTGTCCTGACCAGTGAAACCAGCGTTAAGATTGACTATTCAGCCCCGATACCATATTTTAGAATGTGCCTTACGGTCTTTAAATGATATTCCTTCAAGATTGAGGGATCGATTTTTAAAAATGGAGTCGCGTTTTTACCTGATGCGGAGATGACTTTGACATAACCAATGATTGCCGCCCACCCATAAATCGTTTGAATTGCGGGATCAAGTGTTGGGTGAATACTTCCATCATCCTTGCCTCGTTGCATTTCATGGATTGTCATCTTGAATGGAATGTTATGTATATCCTGGAGTTTCAAAAAGGAAATGCTTTCATTCATGGCATCGGTCAGTTTGGAGTTATCCTCTCCTCTTGATGTTGATCTGATAATAGAGAAATATTCCAATAACGCTTCCGAATATAAATAATTGGTCTCACAGAAATCCATAAAGGTTTTTGCCAGGGCGACAACACACTCGGCTCCAGATTCGGTTTTGAATTTATCGATGGTATTGTAATACTCATCGTTGAGTAGCTGCATGGCTTTAAAGGTGATAGACATGTATAAATTCTCCTTACTATGCATATACGAATACAAGGTTACTTTGGTGATACCTGCTTCTGTGGCGATATCATCCATTTTTGCATTCTTAAAGCCTACATTCGCAAAAATCCGTTCTGCAGCATCAATAATGTTCGATTCTTTTATTTGTCTTTTACTTTGAAGCATAAGGGTAAACGGAGTATTATTCCAACGAAGATAGAGAAGATTATTAAAAAGCTATGGTAACAAACTAGCTGAGCAAAGGATTAAAAATTCCCATAATTTCCTGCATTAGTTCAGACACTTTACCATTGCCAATAAGATTGTCGTCTATTTGAATAACAGGTAGTACACCTTTGGTAGTAGATGTAATGAATGCAGCGTCTGCGTCCCAAATATCTTCTAGCCACACATTTTGCCTGTTCACCATGTAGTGTTTTTCTACTTTTTCCAAAAAATTCTTTCTGGTGACTCCTGGTAGTACGTCATCTTCAGTGGTGAAAATTTCTTCGTCTCTGACGATATAGAAATTTGCTCTTGAAGCCTCTGTTACAATTCCATCGAGGTGATACAAGACATCTACTGCATTATATTTCTTTCTCTTTTGATGAAGAGAAGCTGACATAAAATAGTTTGTTGTCTTGATTTCTGGCGAAGGTCGTTGATAATAAGTGGAAATCAGATTGACACCATTTTCATACAATTGCGGGTCTCGATCTACTTTTTCATAATTCAGAATAGCAAAATTACTCTTGGAATACTCGAATCCATTTTCAGAATAGCCACCAGTTAATAATAGCTTTATAGCAGAATCAGGAGAATTATTTTTATCGATTATCTCAGCAATGATCTTAGAGAGTTGCTCTCGATCTATTGGAATATCCAAATCAGCCATCTCTGCAGAATGATAAAATCGATCAAAGTAATCCTCTTTCCAAGGAATTTTTCCGCCTTTTATCAAAAAATAGTCAAAAATGGAGTATCCGCGTTGTATACCTAAATCTGAGATATGGAGGTGTAAGTCCTTGGAATCGATCAAGGAGTCGTTAAAAAAAGAAGTGGAGTGCATGAGTTATTTTCATCTATAGTCTAAGCAAAATAAATATAAACTCTTTTTAGAATACATTTGCACAAATCTTTAAAGAAATGTCACAGTACGAACGTCTTCTCGAAATTTTAACACTGGAACAAATTGGGGAATACACTTTTAAAGGGGAAACTCTTGATATTGGCAGCCCTCAGGTCTATGGCGGTCAGGTACTAGCTCAGTCCTTGCAGGCAGCAGATGCAACTACTTCTGAAGAACGTATTCTCCATTCGTTGCATGGCTATTTTCTGAGTCCTGGTGATATGAAAAAGCCAATTATTTATGAAGTAGAAAAATTTAAAGATGGCCGTAGCTTTAATTCAAGAAGGATAAAAGCAACTCAAGGTGACAGGACGATATTTCTAATGGCAAGTTCATACCACAGAAAAGAAGAAGGTTTTTCTCACCAGAATCCAATGCCAAATGTTACTCAACCCGAGTCATTGAGTTCTGTACCAGAAATTTTCCGAGAAGTCGCTGAAAAATTACACATAAAACCGAAAGGAATTTATTCTGATGAAGGACCAGTAGTGTTTCATCCTGTAGAGCACTATAACCCTTTGAATCCAACAGTAAGGCCCCCTCTGACACATGCTTGGTTTAAAGTAAATGGAGACTTGCCAATCGAACAAAGATTTAGACAATCCATTATGGCTTATGCTTCTGATTTCAATCTACTAATGACATCATTATTCCCTCACGCAGTATCCTTATTCACCAAACCAATGCGAATCGCAAGTTTAGATCATGCAATGTGGTTTCATCGGCCAATAGTAGATGATGATTGGATGCTGTATGTAGTAGAGAGCCCTAATGCTTTCGGCGCAAAAGCATTTTGCACGGGCAGAATATATTCTCGAAAAGGAGATTTGCTTTGCTCAGTCACACAGGAAGGATTAATAAGAATCTTGTAGCTCGATCATATTCTCACCTCAATTAACTATCTTTTTTACCAATTCAATTGATTTATGGCAGGTAATAAACCTTCAAGGAAAAAAATAGCATTTGAGATATCTCAAACACTCAATGAATATCTATGTACACATAACAGATGTGTGGACCTGCCGTTGCAATACGAAGACATGTCAAGACATATTGCAACCATCCCACTAATTAATAAAGAAGGGGAAGACACGCTATGGGAAACGATCTTCTATGATGATTGGGAAACGAAGGAGATTGGAAGATCCCTTTGCCAAATATATGCCTTACTAAAAACTGATGGAGATACCACTGTTATTGATCACCTTAAAGTCGACAGGATAGATTTCTGTATGTTTGGAAACACCCACCCTTATCGAATTCGGATCATCAACATGTTGAATGACAATTACGATCATTTTTACATTAAAAAAATAGACTCATCGCGGGTATATGGATTGGAGTTGGAGGAATTGTTGTCGCCAAATCAAATCGGCTATTTGGTTGATGGTAACACCTTGATCGAAGAACACATTGCTGGAATACCAGGCGATGATTTCATGAAAAAGCATCTTGAAGTTGATGATTTCAATGAAATAAGGATTGCCAAAGAGTTTATCAAATTTACAGAACGATGTTTTGTGCGGTTATTGGGAGATATGCGAGCCTATAACTACATCGTTGATATCACACCCGATATTGAAGGGTCTCAATACAGGATTAGGGCTATAGATTTTGACCAGCAATCGTATGAAGGGAGAAAAAACTTTTATTTGCCTCAGTATTTTAAAGAAAACAACCCCATTATCGAATTAGGTATGCGGCATCTCTCTCCGGAAACCGTCAATCAATACCAATTGGAAGAACGGTCCTTAATAGCAAGAAGGGCCAAAGCAAGCAGAGACAGACTTAACTTATTGATGAAGTCATTATTGCAAGATGAGATTTCTAACTCAAAGAAAATCAAGCAACTAGGTAAAGAATTGGCAGATCATCATAAGAATCATACTTTCCAAACTTGTGAGACGATGGGTGAAATTGTATATAAAAATATCGAACTTGTACTACAGAAGGAATTTACACAGAGTATTTTGGAATTGTAGTAAAAAGGACACAACTTGAAAAATAAACCTGAACAATAATATGAAATTCGATATTTATACAGTTGTAGTACACATATATCATCAACTAAAACAGAATACCATGATTACCAAATACAATATTTCTGCTTTATTCATCTGCTTAGCTCTATTCTTTACTATTGGTTGTTCCGAAGAAGAAGACATTGTTTTTGTTGATCCTGATTTGGCGCCATTTTTTGAAGACTTTCAGGCTGAAGCTAATGCCCGAGGTCTTAACCTCAGTTTAGCCGACCTGGAAATTGAAGGTATGTTTGGCAATTTCGATGGAAGTAGTCGTACACTAGGTCAATGCAGAAGTGGTGGAAGTGAAAGAAGCGCAATCATAATTGACCGACAATTATGGAATCCTTTGGCTCCTGTAGAGAGAGAATTGGTTATGTTTCATGAACTTGGTCATTGTGCGCTTGGGCGTGGGCATCGAGATGATGTAACAGAGGACGGTGTTTGTGTCAGCATCATGCACAGCACCTTCGATGGGTGTATCAATACTTTCGGCACAAATACCAGAGCCGAATTCTTGGATGAGTTGTTTTTCAACAGATAATCCCTCGGCTGCGATCAGGATGACAATTCTTAGACTATCCCTCTACTGGCGCTATCTATGACAACTTTGTAATACATTGATAATCAGTGTTTTGAACTCTGTCATTCCGAGCGAAACGC
>CAYNMW010000166.1:0-9247 GCA_964398295.1 uncultured Saprospiraceae bacterium
GAGCGTAGTCGAGAGACTATTGAAATCTGATTTTCACACCAGCATAAAAACTACGCTCTGGTCCAGGTTCAAAAAATCTCGATCCAAAAGCATTGATCCTGATGTTATCATTATAAAGGGTATTGAATATATTTCTAATTCCGACAAATGGTTTCAATTCAAATGACTTAAATGGCAATTGCACTCCAGCATTCAGATTAACTAAAGAATATGCACCATCCTCAACACTGTTCGCATCATTCGTAAACAAAGAGCCGATATAGCGATGTTGAAGACTAACATTCAATAGATCGGTTACATAGTTGATTCGCCAAGAACCTTGATGTTCAGGAATTGCAGGCAGGCGATTACCATTAAAGTCATTTCCACCAACCAAAAATTCATCATAGTTGAAATCGGAATAACTGTATGCGGATGTAAATTTCCAATTTTCATGAAGCTGATAATTAAGTGACAATTCTAGCCCAATGCGATCTGTCGAGCCAGCATTTCTAAAAAAATCACGATCAGGAAATTCCTCCAATTCAAACGGAACAAGATCATTGCTCGTATCAATATAAAAGAACGCAATGTTACCACTTACTGATTTGGTTCTTACAGATAATCCGATTTCATAATTGAAAGCATCTTGCGGATCTAACATGTCATTAAATCCAGCTTGTCCTGAAGGATTTGCTGATAATTCTGATAAGGATGGTGTTTCGAAACTTTGTCTGACATTAATGTAGCTTGACAACTGTTGGTTAAATTGATAGTTGAGACCAAAACTGGCAGTAAAAGCTGATAAATTAATGTTACCAGAACCCTCACCGCTTAAGGCATCCTCCGCTTCTAAATTATTGATATCATACCGATAACCAAGCAACAAATCCCATTTCCCCCAATTAATAGTTCCCAAATAATAAAAACCAATATTGCGAAAGGTTTCTAATTGGTCCAAGGTCAGATTACCCTGGATACCTTCATTATTAAAAAACCGTCTCCTGTCATCAGCCTGATTTGCAAAGTCGAAACCAATTTTGCTCGTAATAACAGCCTTAGGCAGAATTTTTTTCTGCGTTAAGCTTGTACCGACACCCCAATAGTCTCTACCTAGGTCTATCAATCCACCAAATGCAAATGGCAGTTTGCCTTCAAAATTTCGGGCGGAATAAAAACCATATGATTGGAGTGTAAACTCATCATTGATAGGATGATCATAATGTGCATTTACTCGCGTATGGTTGATCGTCTCTCCAGTCTCAAATAACACATTTCTGTCTCTTGCCTGTCTGCGATCAGCTTGTACGTCATCAAGAGTAATCCCACCAGGGTCATCAGCTGTGGGACTATTGGTATAATTAAATCCTAGTTTGAGTTGTCCGCCACTGTCAAATTTCTGGATCAGTTTGATATTTGCAGCATGCTGTACTAAAGAACTTTGCTCTCTATATCCATCAAGACCGGTGTATAAGTAATTTGCCAATAAGGTCGTGTTATCGGACTTCCAGCCTCCATTTACAGAATACTGTTGCAATCCAAAAGAACCTAAAGTCAAGCCAGCTTCAACGAAGTTTTGTTCTATGTTTTCTAATGTTTTAATGTAGATGACACCGCCAGAAGCATTTCCATAAATCGAAGACGTCGGACCATTAATGACTTCTAATGAGGAAATGGTAGACAACATCAAATTATCTAGTTGACCTTGTCCGTCGGGAGTCGTTTCTGGAATACCATCCACAATGAGTTTTACACCTCTGATACCAAAAGCTGATCGAGCGCCAAAACCTCGAATAGAAATCCGCAAATCCTGAGCATAGTTAGAGGCGTTGAGACTAAATAGCCCAGGCGCTTCTGATACAAATTCCTGTAAAGAAAGACGCTGCATCAAATGGTTGGTTTCTGTAAAATCTCTCTGGTACACATATATAGGTGTCTGGCTTTGGGAGTTGTCAATCCTCAATGATTGAATGGTAATCAGTTCTATACTGTCTTCCAGCGATTCTTGACCTGAAAGGATTGCCACAAGACAAAAACAAAAGATCAAATTTTTGATATGAAGGTGCATGAAAACGAATATAGATTTTAGTATGTGAATTTCAAACAAGTATTGAATTCTAGTACGCCTCAAATCGATAAGCTGTAATTAGATTCATTCTAAATAACTCGCATTTCAGTAGAAACTTTCATAATAATCTACAAACCCTATTTTTGTATAATCGAAAATTTGACTTCGCCATGAAATGGATTATACAGTTTTTAACATCCAGCATTGGTCAGAAAATCATTATGAGTCTCACAGGCTTGTTTCTGATTATGTTTTTAACAGTTCACCTGATCGGAAATCTTGCATTGTTGCAATCAGATGGTGCAGCCTTCAATATCTATACGGACTTCATGGGACACAATCCCGTCATCCAATTGATCTCTAAAGGAAATTTCTTTTTTATTTTCTTGCACGCTATTCAAGGGATACTCCTTTATTTTAAGAATAAGTCTTCCAAAGGATCTAAATATGCAGTAAGTCCCAAAAATGGTGCAAGTTGGGCTTCAAAAAATATGGCGCTTCTAGGCACCTTAATCCTTGCCTTCATTTTAATGCACCTTGGACATTTTTGGGTGAGATTCAAATTCTTTGGTGACATGCCAATGGTCGCTTATGATGGCGAAGAAATACTAGATGCGTATACAACTGTTTCTCAAGTATTTTCAAATCCTATTTGGGTAATCTGTTACTTGATAGGGTTGCTTGTTCTGGCATTCCACCTTAAACATGGCTTTGGTAGTGCCTTCCAAACATTAGGCCTCAGCCATAAAAAATATACACCGATTATCAATGGACTAGGTACAGTATATGCTATTCTGGTACCATTGGGATTCGCAATTATTCCACTATACATCTATTTCATTAAATAAGTAGTTGATATCATGAAATTAGAAAGTAATGTTCCAGCAGGCGACTTAGCCGAAAAATGGACTAAGTATAAATCTACAATGAACCTTGTTGCGCCTAACAATAAGCGGCGAATAGAGATCATTGTTGTCGGTACAGGATTGGCAGGAGCCTCAGCAGCAGCGACACTTGGTGAACTAGGATATAAAGTAAAGTGCTTCACTTTCCATGATAGCCCTAGACGTGCTCATAGTATTGCAGCCCAAGGAGGAATTAACGCCGCAAAAAATTATCAAAATGATGGTGATAGTGTATATCGCTTATTCTATGATACAATTAAAGGAGGCGATTACAGGAGTCGGGAGTCAAATGTTCACAGACTAGCAGAAGCAAGTACAGAAATCATTGATCAATGTGTTGCCCAAGGTGTTCCTTTTGCCAGAGAATATGGAGGTTTATTAGCCAACAGATCATTTGGAGGTGTCCAGGTAAGCCGTACATTTTATGCAAGAGGACAAACAGGACAGCAATTGTTGATTGGCGCATATCAGAGTTTGGCTAGACAAATCTCTCTAGGTACAGTAACAATGTATAATCGACATGAGATGTTGGATCTTGTGAAAGTAGATGGTAAAGCTAGAGGGATAATTGCAAGAAATTTGCTTACAGGTGAATTAGAAAGACATGCTGCTCATTGTGTTGTATTAGCAACTGGTGGATATGGCAATGTTTATTATTTATCTACAAATGCTATGGGCTCAAATGTTTCGGCAGCATGGAGAGCTGTTAAAAGAGGAGCCTTGATGGCAAATCCTTGTATGTGCCAGATTCATCCAACATGTATTCCTGTTTCAGGAGACTATCAGTCCAAATTGACACTGATGTCAGAGTCCTTGAGAAATGACGGACGTGTATGGGTACCGAAAAACCAAGAAGACGCAATTGCAATTCGAGAAGGAAGAAAAACAGGTCTTGATATTGCTGAGGATGATCGAGACTACTATTTAGAAAGAAGATATCCTGCTTTTGGAAACTTGGTGCCAAGAGATGTTGCTTCGAGAGCTGCTAAAGTAGCTTGTGATGAAGGAAATGGAGTTAGCCCAACAGGCCTTGCTGTATTTCTTGACTTTAGTTCTGCAATACAGCGATATGGTCAACAGGAAGCCAATTCCACAGGTATATCAGCAAACGCACAGAAAATTACAGAGCTAGGAAAAGCAGTGATTAAGAAGAAATATGGAAACTTGTTTCAGATGTATGAAAAAATCACTGGAGAGAATCCATATGAATTGCCAATGAAGATCTATCCAGCGATTCATTATGTAATGGGTGGCCTTTGGGTTGATTATAATTTGGAAACAAATGTTCCTGGTCTGTTTGCATTAGGAGAAGCAAACTTTTCTGATCACGGCGCAAACCGTTTAGGGGCGTCAGCTTTAATGCAGGGATTAGCTGATGGTTATTTTGTGATCCCATATACAATTGGACAATTCCTTTCAGGAGAAATCAGAACGCCTAGCATAAGTAATGAGACTCCAGAATTCATGGCTGCTGAGGAGGCAACTAGAAATCGATTACAATCACTTATTTCGATCAAAGGCAACCAATCTGTGGAAAGCTTTCACAAGCGTCTCGGCAAAATTATCTGGGATTACTGTGGAATGAGTAGAAATGCAGAAGGGCTCAAAAAAGCCAGAGGGTTGGTTCGAGATTTAAAAGCAGAATTCTACAGTGATGTATTTATTCCTGGCACTATGGATGAATTTAATCCTGAATTAGAAAAAGCAGCAAGAGTCGCAGACTTTATGGAGTTGGGTGAATTGATGACCCTCGATGCATTGGAGAGAAAAGAATCGTGTGGTGGTCACTTCCGCGAAGAATATGCGACAGAAGAAGGTGAAGCCAAGCGGGATGATGAAAATTTTGCTTTTGTTTCTGCATGGGAATGGGATGACGACAACCCTATATTGCACAAAGAAGAATTGACTTTCGAAAATGTTGAATTAAAAACCAGAAGTTATAAATAATGAAGTTGACATTAAAAATCTGGAGAGAAGGAGGAATGTATGCGAATGGCAAGTTAGAAACCTATCAGGTAGAAGCTAGCGAGCATATGTCCTTTCTTGAAATGTTGGACGTACTCAACCAACAATTAATCGAAGAAAAGAAGGATCCTGTAGCATTCGACCACGATTGTAGAGAGGGAATTTGTGGATCCTGCAGTATGGTCATAGATGGCCGACCTCATGGTCCTCAGACTGGTACCACTACTTGTCAACTCCATATGCGACATTACAAAAATGGGGATACAATAGTTGTTGAACCATATAGAGCAAAGGCATTCCCTGTGATCAAAGATTTAGTTGTGGATAGAGATGCTTTTGATCGCATCATACAGTCTGGTGGATATATTTCTGTCAATACTGGGCAGGCACCTGACGGTAATTCCATTCCTATAGAAGGTGATATTGCTGCTAAGTCATTTGATGCTGCCACTTGCATTGGCTGCGGAGCTTGTGTAGCGGCATGTCCCAATGGATCAGCAATGTTATTTACATCAGCTAAAGTATCTCATTTGGGATTGTTGCCACAAGGTAAAGTTGAGCATCAACGTCGCTCTCAACGAATGGTTGCTCAAATGGATAAGGAAGGATTCGGAATGTGTTCTAATGTAGGCGCGTGTGAAGCAGAATGTCCAAAAGAAATATCACTAGAAAATATCGCTCGGATGAATAGATCATTTATTGGTTCTGTTTTTTCTAGTGAGTAAGTTAGAAGGTAATTTAAGGCCACAGAGAGGTCAGAGACCTTCTGCTCAGATTCACATCAATTTATGAGCAACTTCTCCGTGAGGCAAAGGTCTTTGACCTCTTGCCAGCCGCTACATACTTCTTTTGTCATCTTACCATACAAAATCCGCCAATTCATCATACTTTTGCTGCCAAATTGTGACAGATTGTCTGTCATTCTAAATTGGCAATACAATTGATCACTATCATATGTTTAGAAAACTAAAGCAAATGGCTAAAAAAGAAACGAGCACAGAAGAAGACATCATGAATGCAGAAGAAAGTGTAGATAAGAAGGAGAAAAAGAAATCCAAGCGAAAGTCTAAGACAGATAAGTTACAAGAGGAGATAACAGAACTCAATGCTCAATTGGCTGAGTCAAAAGACAAGTTTCTTCGCTTGTTCGCAGAATTTGATAATTATAAAAAGAGGACGCTTAAAGAAAAGATCGACTATATGAAGACGGCATCGGCAGAATCCATTCTTGCAATGCTTCCTGTTTTAGATGATTTTGATCGAGCGAAGAAAAGTGCTGATGACGACAGCTCAGATGAATATTTTACTGAAGGTGTCGCTATGATTTACAATAAGATTTTCAATGTATTGAAAAATCAGGGTCTGGAGGCGATGACATCAACAGGAGAAGAATTTGATCCTGAAATTCATGAAGCGATTACAGAAATTCCTGCACCATCTGATGATATGAAAGGTAAGATCATCGATACAGTAGAAAAAGGATACACACTAAAAGATAAAATTATAAGACATGCTAAAGTGGTTGTTGGTAAGTAAAAACCCACCCTCTCACTTTTCAACACCATAAACATGGCTAAAAGAGATTATTACGAAATATTAGGAGTTGGTAAAAGTGCTGACGAAAAAGAAATAAAAAAGGCTTACCGTAAGGTTGCCCTCCAATTTCATCCAGACAGGAATCCCGATGATAAGGCAGCTGAAGAAAAGTTTAAAGAAGCTGCGGAAGCATATGAAATTTTAAGCGATCCTGACAAGAAAGCAAGATACGATCGTTTTGGGCACGCTGGTGTCGATCCCAATATGGGTGGCGGTGGTTTCCGAGGAGGTATGACAATGGAAGATATCTTTGACCAGTTCGGAGATATTTTTGGAAACTCTGGAAGTCCGTTTGAAAGTTTTTTTGGCGGTGGCAGTAGACGAAGCGGAGGTGGCAGAAGAACAGGTCAGCGAGGGTCTAATCTTCGGATAAAGGTCAATCTATCCTTGGAAGAAATAGCGGAAGGAGTAACAAAGAAGATCAAAGTGAAAAAGCAAGTTGGCTGTGATACCTGTGATGGTTCTGGAGCCAAAGACAGTTCTTCTGTGAAAACCTGCAGTACCTGCAGTGGTTCTGGATATGTTCGTCAAGTAAAAAGTACCTTCCTTGGGCAAATGCAAACGACAACTGCATGTCCATCATGTAACGGTTCTGGTCAAACCATCACCTCAAATTGTACAACATGTAAAGGAGAAGGTCGAACCTACAAAGAAGAAACGATAGAAATCGATATTCCAGCTGGTGTAGAAGAAGGAATGCAGCTGTCCATGCGAGGCAATGGTAATGCTGGTAAAAATGGTGGACCAGCCGGAGACCTATTGATTAACATAAAAGAAAAAGAACACGACAGTCTTGCTCGGGATGGACAAAATGTGATTTATGATCTGTTTCTCAATTTTGCAGATGCTGCACTAGGGACATCTGTAGAAGTACCAACATTGGGTAGTAAAGTGAAAATTAAAATACCTGCAGGGACACAAGCAGGTAAGATTTTCAGATTGAGAGGTAAAGGACTACCCTCAGTACAGAGTTACAGCAAGGGAGACCAATTGATCAATGTAAATATTTGGACACCGAAAAAATTAACATCAGAGGAAGAAAAACTATTGGAGAAACTGAGAGGATCCAAAAACTTTGAACCAAATCCAGGTAAATCAGACAAAGGATTTTTTGAAAGAATGAAGGACTATTTTAATTAATATCGTGAGGTACTTAATCTGTTTATTGGTCACTCTTTCTTCCTGCGGACAAACTGCCTATTTTTCAGAAACAACAGTTTTGCCTGAAAGTGGATGGTCTTATGATGATAAGATGAGTGTCACGATTTCAGTACCGGATACGACTCAAATATTCGACATGATATTTAACATCACACACACAGAAGACTATGGTTACCAAAATCTCTATGTAAAAACAGAAACTATTTTCCCAAATCAGGATACGATAGAAGATGTAATCTCTATACCATTCATAAATGACGAAGGATATTGGCACGGCAAAGGTTCTTCAGAAAAGCGATTACAAACTATTTTACAAGAGAACTTCAAATTTCTGAATGCTGGCTCACACACAATCAATATTTATCAACATTCCAGAGATAAAGTGCTAGATGGTATTACAGAAGTAGGCTTGGAATTGATTGAGAAGTAGTATTACCATTCTCGAAAGTAAACTATTCACCTTATTCTGCCGAAAGCAGAAAAATCATTCTCAGCCAGAGGCTGATCAGCCTCAACTTTTCCGCCAGCACTAACATTCTGGCACACAAACCGAAATATTAGAAGCTAGCCCTCCAAGGGAAGTTTCCTTGTATTTGTGGTTCATGTCTTTTGCAGTTTCCCACATGGTTTGGATAACGGCATCAAGACTTACTTTTGCTTCTGAAGGGTTACTTGCAAGTGCGAGATTAGATGCGGTGATTGCTTTGATGGCACCCATAGTATTTCGTTCAATGCATGGTATTTGAACAAGTCCTTCAATTGGATCGCATGTTAATCCAAGGTGGTGTTCCATTGCAATTTCAGCAGCCATAAATACTTGTTCGATAGTGCCACCAAGACAGTGAGTGAGTGCTCCAGCTGCCATAGAAGAAGAGACCCCAATTTCTGCTTGACATCCTCCCATCGCTGCTGAAATCGTTGCACCTTCTTTAAATAAAGAACCGATGAGACTAGCTATAAGTAAAAATTCTCTTGCGATTTCTGGTGAACTATCTTTTTTAGCAAAATAAATCAGATACATTAATACAGCAGGAATGACACCTGCTGCACCATTGGTAGGTGCAGTAACCACTCTTCCAAATGATGCATTTTCTTCATTGACGGCGATGGCAAAGCAACTGATCCACTTCAGGGTTTCTTGAAAGGCATAGCTATTAGATAGTAAGACCTGTTTCCATGTACTGATGTCATCATAGGTTTCTCCTTCTTTGATTAGTTGTGCATGCAGATGGGGAGCTCGTCTTTTTACTTCAAGACAACCAGGCAGTATTCCATCTGTATGGCAACCGCGGTATACACATGCCATCATTTCTGAGATGATCTGATCCAATCCTTGTTCGACTTCCCACTCTTCTTTAAATGCAGTTTCATTTTGTAATAACATGTCGATAAGTGAATAGTCATTGCTATGAACCAATGCTATCAATTCATCACTGTTGTTAAATGTGAATGGAACAGTAGAATCAACTTGTGAATGCCTGGTATAAGGTTGATGTTCAGTAGTGACAAATCCACCTCCAACAGAGTAATATGTTTCGCTTACCAAAACCGTATTCGTTTGATCATAGGATGT